>NZ_NUOW01000014.1:66730-140824 GCF_002584635.1 Bacillus sp. AFS031507 | reverse complement strand
CTACCTATTGGGGAGCATATAATTTCAACATTTGTGAGTGTTTTATCTTTTATAAAAAAGATTGAATCCTTATAAAACAGATGGCGATGATCGATTATATTCGATACCTTGAATGCGTTCCTGATGGGTGTAAACATTAAATCCGTTAGCTCGGATAAAGCCAACCGCCGTAATTCCGAGTTCCTCTGCTAAATCTAGGGCAAGATTGGTAGGTGCAGATTTGGATAGAATAATTCCTACTCCAATCTTGGCTGCTTTTAGTAACACCTCGGATGAAATTCGGCCACTGAAAGCAATGATTTTGTCCTTAAGTGGTATTCGGTTAATCATGCAATAGCCAAAAAGTTTATCCAGGGCATTGTGTCGACCGATATCCGTTCGTGCTGCCACAATTCCATCCTTCGTACAAAGAGCTGCATTATGAACCCCGCCGGTTTGTTGAAAATGTGAAGAGTTTTCTTGCATTTGCTTCATTAACTCACGGCATTGTTCCGGTGTAACCGTCAATTTTGTCATAACTGTTTTAGCTGTCTTTACGTCGTTATGAAAGTAAAATTGCCGTCCTTTTCCACAACAAGAACCAATGAATCTCTTCGAATGGAAATCTTTTTGGAACGAATGTTTACTCACAAGATCAACATAAGCAAATCCCGTTTCTTCATCAATATGGATCGATTGAATATCTTGGTAGACTCGAATCACACCCTCAGAAGCTAGGAAGCCGACCACCAATTCTTTCAGTTCAGAAGGGGTACATACCATGGTGGCAAACTCAGTTCCATCTAATATAATCGTTAAGGCAGATTCGACTGCAATGTCATCCTCTTCCTCTATGAAGTTATGTCCATTATACTTGACAATGTTTTGAGAAGTAGTGATTTCCTTTAACAAATGCGGTGCCCCTTTCCATAGATATTCTTGCCCTTAACCAACTTCTGTTTCAAGCTCAGCAATCGGCTTTTCTAGATATTGGGTATCTTTACGCGCATGATATCGTTCTGCTTTTTCAACAGTAACTGTGATGTTGTAATCCGGAATGCCGGCAAATTTCTCATACCGACCCCGCGGCAGTAAGTAGTTACCCTCCGGGAAATGAACTTCTAAATTTCCTTGCGCAATATCAACAAATTTTGCCGTACCTTGGAAGACGCCAAATCCGTTATAAACAACAATTCCTTCCGCTTCAGCAATGCTTAATTTTTGCCCATCAACAGGACTCATTAATACATCATAACGACCAGCACCGTTTAACGGATCTACTTCTTTATACACCATCGAGTTAAACTGCTTACCACGGCGAGATGTAATAATAAATTGTTCTGGCTTTTTATTTAAATCCGGAATATCAACAGGAATTAAGGTACCTCTCCCATCTGGAGTTGGACAAATTCCATCTTCACATAACCAAGCGCCCCCCCACTGGAAAACGTCTCCTTGCTTTTTCAAATGCTGAATACCGTCGTAATCAGGGTTTGCTTTGGCAATTTCCTCACGAATTGCCTGCCCGTCAGCAAAATCAACCAAATGAGCCGTTTCTGGTTTCACACGCTTCGCAAGGTCCAGATAAATCTTCCATTCTGCACGTGCTTCTTCAATCATGTTTTTGTTACCAGTAATTTCCGGAGAGAAGTAAACCATCCGTTCTGTTGATGTACTCGTGCCGCCTCCTTCTTGCTCATAACGCGTTTTCGCCGGTAACACGATGACTGCTTCTTTCGCATCAACTAAAGTCGATGTGTTTAAAATAATATCTTGATGAACGCGAATCTCCAGTTCAGATAAGGCTTGTTCAATAAAATCTGGGTCAGGCATCGTTTCTAAGAAATTACCACCAGATAGGTAATATAATTTCACTTTCCGCTCATGATCTTCTGGAAGAACAATGTTTTCTAGTGTGACGCCAACGATATCACCCTGCCACTTTGGCAGGTCAAATCCCCAAAGTTTTTCAATTCGCTCTACATTTTTCTCATCCCAGCCTCCGCCAGGTAAAACAAACGGGTCTGCCCCCATTTCTCCGCTGCCTTGAACGCTAGAGTGTCCACGGAACGGCATGAGTCCAGCGTGCTTTCGTCCTAAGTGTCCACGAAGGAGTGCCAGGTTTGCTACTTGAGAGATATTGTCAGTTGCAAACGAGTGCATCGTCAGACCAAGAGCCCACGCATATACCGCATTTTTGCTGTTTGCTAAAAGTTCAGCTAATTCAATGATTCGTGCTTTAGAAACACCTGAAGACTCGATGATATCTTCCCAAGGTTGTTCTTGGACTTTTTTCTTTAATTCCTCGTAACCGTTTACATGTTCCTCTACGAACTCATGGTTAATCGCTGACCCATATGCTTTATCCTCCATATCAAACCAATGCTTCATGATTCCATGCATAAAGGCAATATCCCCGCCAATGTTGACTTGATAGAAGTCATCGGCAATTTTTGTACCGAATAATGCAGACTCAGGGTTTGAAGGAATCCAATACTTATCCATCGCTGGTTCACGGTATGGATTAACAACAATGATTTTGGTTCCTTTTTTCTTTGCTTCAAGCATATATTTCGAAGATACAGGTGATGAGTTCGAAGCAACACTTCCCCAAAACAATAAGACATCTGTTCCGATCCAATCTAAATAATTGGATGTCGAAGCTCCCACACCAATGGAACGTTTTAAAGCTGTTTTACTTGGAGCATGGCAAATACGGGAAGCGTTATCAATGTGATTGGTCCCAAGAAAACGAGCTACCTTTGCTGCAACATAATAACTTTCGTTTGTAATCCCTCGAGCGGTTAAATAAAATGAATATTGTTTCGGATCCAACTTTTTCATTTTATCTGCAATTAAATCCATTGCGCCATCCCATGTAATCCGTGAAAATTCACGTTCCCCTTTTCGACGAATCATTGGATATGGAATTCGACCTAGCTTACGAAGTTCACTGCTATCATACTTCCTTAGTTCATCGATATCTGCATGAAGAATTTCAGGCGGAATCGCAGGCATTGTATTTAGCCGAAGCACATTCAAACGTGTGGTGCAAACGTGTGGTCCCTCCAATGTTTGGTCATACAACCCTGATACACCGAGTGCACAACCGTCACAAACCCCTTTTGTAATAATACGTGTGGCATAGCCGATATTGTCTTTATTATCCCAAGCAATCTTCATCGTATCGCGGATGTGCTGCGGCTTAATCTTTCCTAGTCCAAAAGGAATTGGACTAACCCAGTATTTAGGAGCAGGTAACATTGCCTTTTTTTGTGGTCCTGGATGTTGAGTTTTTCCCATTTTCATTTCCTCCTCTATTTGTCAATTGCAATGATCCCAATAAAAAACCACCTAGGACTTTATTCATCCGTAAAAAAGGACAAATAGATCTAGGTGGTTAGTCTTTAACAGGTACGCTGTCAAGTGCCAACATTATGCAGTTAAAAGAAGTTTTTATCTGGATTAACTTTAAGTCTTTAAGTTAAACTTTTCCTCAATATCTTGATCAAACACGAAAATTGACATCCCCATGTCGGTTTCAATATCAATATCCACAAAGACACGAATGAATCTTGCATCAAGTAGTTCTTCCATTTCCTGAGGATAGTTTTTTTTATAAATGTCCTTTACCATTTCAGTACGAGCAGATCGTAACATTTGTTTCCCATCTTCGGCTGTTGCAATAAATTTTTCAATAGGAGATAAATTACCTTCTAATTCACAAATTGCCCAGTTCTTACAAAAAGTTGTTCGAACCTGACTAGGGCCTTTACCCATAAAACGTTTTCGATACGTGCGAACAATGTTACTAAATTCTGCTTCATATTTATTCACATAACTCAACTCACTTGTTTTTACTCAATATTATCACTATGTTAATGATGTTTATTCTATTATTATACAATAAAACGAAACAAAAATAAAAACCATTGTAATAGATTCCTTATAGGTTCCATAAAAAAGGCGGAATCCCAATTGAATCATTACAACGGTTCTACTAAAACAGGTTCGCTGTTAAGCACTAACAGTTATAATATTTTACCCTTGTCATATGAGTTAAAAAACCTCTTAACCGATCAACAGGTTCGCTGTTTCGTATTAAAAGAGACTCCTATTTTATAATAAAATCGTAAATTTCACAAATTGTTCACATTTGACAACTTAATCATAACATGGCAGTGAAATCAACACAATAGATAAAATTTTAAATACCAATTGTTCTCGTTCCGACGCCTTATCATGGAGCGGTAAATATGAAATCGCGACTGTGTAGATAAAATTATTCATCGCGGATTTCGTTCGATCAGGAGAATCATGAATCGTTTACCACTTCCTCATTTATGATCATTCCCACTGCATTCTAATTATTATCAAGCAATTCATTATTCCACGCCACTTTCTAAAATCGTGAAAGTCTTTTTATCACAATTAATTTCCGCCATTGCTCCATAAGGCAACATAAATTTCGGTTCGGTATGACCAAAATTCAAGTTATATAGGATCGGCAAATCCTCCAAATTAAATTCCTTCATGACTTTTTGAATTTCAACTTTATATTCATCGTAATATTTCTCGTCTTGCGGTTTACCAAAAATGATTCCATTGGCTTTTTGTAGAATTCCTTGTATGGCATAATTTCGCAACCAATACTTAATATTATTTGGTTCCGGCTTTTCTTCAGATGTTTCAAAGAAAAGAATACTTTCATTCCAATATTTCTTTTCAGGCCAAAGCACTGTTCCTTTGGCAAACTCTAGTACCTCTATACAGCCTCCAATCAAATGTCCTCGTGCTACACCTGAGCCTTGAAGTATCTCGTATCCTACATTTTGTCGCATTGTCCGTCGGCGGTTCTTATTCTCTTCTATCCATTCTAAACGTTCACTCGTCCATTCTTTGGCTGGTTGAATTTCGCCAATCATCTCATTTGAAAAGAGCGTTCGATTCACCATGTCAATCGTATATGGATCCATCTCAACGTTTTCAGCAAAATCGGTTAATATTGCCGGACCATAAAAAGAAGAAATTCCTGCTTTATGACAAAATAAATGTGAAACAGTTACATCTGAGTAGCCCATAAAAATTTTCGGGTTTTCACGTATAACATCAAAATCAATATAAGGAAGTAAACGAATACTATCTTCTCCGCCAATATTTGCAAAGATTCCTTTAATGCTTTCATCTTTAAATGCTGTCATCAAATCTTCAGCACGAGCTTGTGGATTTTTATAAAGATAGTCGCTCCCTTTTAAACTATTCGGCATTGGTATAACTTCCAGTCCGAAAACTTCTTCTATTCTCTTTACACCTTGTTCATACCGCCATCTAAGTTCTGGATCACCAGCACCTCCCCAAGACGGACTTACTGTTGCAACACGATCTCCCGGTTGCAATTTTTTTGGCTTTATTAACATATTTACTCCCACCCTTGTAGCATTTGATTAGCTAAGAATATACTATCCTCGTAGGTGAAGAACATTTCACCAATCTTTAATTTCTACAAGATTAAAAAATTTACCTGCTGTTATTTGATAATGGTCCTATACTATAATATTTTTAGAAATCTGACATTTACGATCTTTAAAGAACAAAAAAAGTGTCAGGCACCATTCAATAATTGGAAATCCTATCAATCTGATGCGTATTCATTCCTTCAATTTTACCACCTTAAGTATAATATTGGACATTTGCTAATACCGTGGTCAAATAAAAATGGTATTGAATCTATCTATCAATTAAATGATCCGTTCTCAATCTCGATTGTTGCTACTTCGCAACAGTTCTACTTAACAATATCGAATAAACGTATTAGAGCTTCATAATAGAATAGAAATAAGCCTTCAATTATACTGAAGATTAGAATGCAAAGGATTCTTCCAGAAAGAAGGACTATATATGCTATTTTACGTAATTGCAATCCTCGTTATTGTGATGGACCAGCTTTCTAAATATTTAATTAGGGCCTACATTGACATCAATGAAACATTTACATTGTGGGGAATTCAACTCACACATATCGAAAATAGTGGGATGGCAGGAGGTTTATTTCAAGGCTATTCACGGCTCTTCGGAGTTGTGGCTGTGTTGTTCGTGATAGGTGTTTTATATTTTCGCAGAACCGGAGAACTGAAGGGTGCTCTCATCGATAGTAGTTTGGGATTCCTAGTCGGAGGAGCAATTGGAAATGGCATTGATCGTCTTTTGTTTGGGCAAGTGACAGATTTTATCATTCGTTCTGGTGGAATTCTTAACTTGGCCGACCATGCCATCGAGATTGGGGGGGTACTGCTTATTATTTATGGAGCCGTTAGCTGGTTAAAAAATAAGCACTAGATTTTCTAGAAAAGCACATGGGAAAATGTTCTTTCGTCCCCCAAAAATGACAATATGTTTTTAAAGCCCAAAATGTTGTTTTGCCAGCTCTTTGAATTTTACATTATCAATTGTCACTTTAGATAGAATTCCGTCAGCCCATTGGGTAAATGTGGTATTTGTTAAGGTGATATTTCCGTTATGGGTAAGTCGGGTAATTAAAGGTTGTTTGTTAAATGGAGATTTTGGGTGTTCTGCAATTATTCTTTGGATTTCACTCAAATCCGCCAAATCTTCAATAGGTTTCTTGGAATTAAATGCATAGCCCATTTTCCAATCTGTATCTTTATGCTTTAATTTCATCTCTAAACAATAGTCCCCATATTGATGATTTACTTTTTTAATCCGAAACTCCCCATTATACGAAGAGATGGTCTCACCGGATATTGGAACTGGTTTTAACGGTAAATTCCCACCAAAACCCGTGTCAACTAAATAGGTTTTTCCCTCGTGGTTTATAAGAACCGTTACATGCGTCCTTCCAAATTGATGATACTCGTCGGCAGCTTGATTATAAACAACACCGTCTGTTAAGACTGCATTAAACCCATTTTCTAATAGGTAGAAATAGAAAAGCGGATTTAATTCGAAACAAAGGCCGCCTTCATTTCTTTCCACTATTTTGTTCAATAAGTTTTCCTTTGTAATTTTACGGGTTTTGTTTTCAATGATAGTTAAATTTTCAAACGGAATGTTTTGTGCTGTTTTTTCAAGAACCTCATCTAATTTTTCAAAGGTAATTGTTTGGTTCATCGGCATGCCTATTCTGTTATGAAATAATGACGTCAGCTTTTGCATTTCTACCCCTCCAAATCCTTTTATTGCTTTATTTTTTTGAAATTCCTTTTAAACTATTATAATAGTTAATTAACGTCTGCACAAAATTCCAGTGTTTCTTTTCCCTTCCAAAGACTTTATGATCTAGAAGGTGCCTGACGCTACCAAATCACCTGTGTTTTAACAAAAAAAATGACACAAATTAATTGACAATTTGAGTCATTTTTTACATTTTTAGATTTTCATTTTTCCTTTTTATAAAAACGCTCCCCTGTTAAGGGGTTATAGTACACTCTTATTTTTTCATTGGTTACTGGGTCAATGTTTATTTCATCTGTTTTTTCAAATCCGGCGGGCACTTTTTCACCCTGTCGACCTTTGAAACGTTTGTCATAAATAAACACACCTAATAAAATAAAAACAATAACAGCGATGATTTGCAAACCGTAATAGGTGATAATTATCCAAAGTCCGTTCATTACATTTTCTCGACTACTACTGCCGTTCCATATGCAAAGATTTCAGTCATATTTTTTCCAGCTTCCCCTGAGTCGAACCGAGTCATAACTATTGCATTGGCCCCCATCGCATTTGCATTCTTGATCATCCGGTCCATGGCTTCTTTCCTCGAATCCTCCAGCATCACGGTATATTGTTTAATTTCTCCACCTACCAAACCTTTTAAGCTCGCCATAATATCCGCACCCAAGCCGCGGCTTCTAACAATTAAACCAAAAACAGGTCCTTTTACTTCGACCACCTTGTAGCCTTGGATATTTTCTGTTGTAACAACTAGCATACAAACACCCCCATCAAACAATTGTAAAATATATGAATAGCCTTTACTTCGTAAATGCGCACCCATTATTCCTTATTATACCATTTAAAAAGTGTCAGGCACCATTCAATTATATTTTCCCATTACTTGATCCGGATCGACTAATTGGTAAACTTCCAACCTGTCAAGAACCGTTCACATGAACTTCCATGACTTCAAGGCCAACTATTTAGTAACACTAACTTGTTCAAAAGGCCATGAAGGCAATTGTTTACGAAGAGTCTTATCTTCCCTATAACCTAAAGCGTACTCACCTTGCATAATCGTATGGATTTCCCTAGTACCTTCATAGATCACTGGAGCTTTGGAATTCCGCAAAAAGCGCTCTACTGGATATTCATCGGAATAACCATAAGCCCCATGGATTTGAACGGCATCATTTGCAGCATCAAAAGCAGCATTACATGAAATCCACTTAGCAAGAGACGTCTCCTTTGTATTTCGTTTACCCTCATTCTTTAACCACCCTGCTTTAAAAACCAGAAGTCTTGAAATCTCAAGATTTGCGCTCATCTTTGCAATCATTTGCTGTACAAGCTGGTGCTTTCCAATCTCTTTCCCAAATGCTTTCCGTTCATGGCAATACTTAAGGCTAGCTTCAAGACTTGCTTCTATTAAACCTACTGCTCCTGCAGCCACTGTAAATCGGCCGTTATCTAGTGCAGACATGGCAATTTTAAACCCTTCCCCTTCTTCACCTAATCTGTTCACAACAGGAACTTTTACATCTGTTAAAAATACTTCTCCAGTATTTCCAGCACGAATACCCAACTTACCCTTGATCGCCTTCGTTTCTACCCCTTCAAAACTACGTTCTACAATAAATGCAGTCATTCCTTTATGCCCTAAATCATGATCTGTCTTGGCAAAAATCAAGAAATGATCAGCAACATCACAAAGAGAAATCCATGTTTTAGACCCATTCAAAATATAGTAATCTCCATGCTTTGTAGCTGTTGTATTCATCGCTGCAACGTCAGATCCCGCATTCGGTTCTGTCAATCCGAAAGCACCAATTTTACGACCTTGTGCTTGGGGGACTAAATACTTTTGTTTTTGTTCCTCTGTTCCCCATTGCATGATCGTCATGCAATTTAGTCCAGTATGAACAGAAACGGCTGTACGATAGGCAGTATCTCCTCGTTCCAATTCCTCACATACAATCGCCAGTGTATTATAATCCATGCCGGCCCCACCATACTCTTCAGGGATACAGACACCCATTACTTGCAAATCCGCCAATTTTTTCAAAATAGCCGGTTCAAAATAACCTTGGCGGTCCCACTCCTGAATATTTGGAATGATTTCCTTATCAACAAATTTTCTAACCATTTCCTTTACACTTTGCTGCTCATTTGTTAATTCAAAGTTCATCATTTAAAATTTCCTCCTTAAATAATTTTATTTTGTTTTAATCTCGAAATTTCTTCGGAATTGTATCCAATGCTCTCTAATAGTGATTCAGTGTGTTCGCCAACCAGTGGAGGATGGCGCCTCATGGTTACTGGTGTTGCCGATAACTTCAACGGTGAGCCAGTTAATCGAAGATGATCAATTAATGGATGTTCCATTTCGACAATCATCTCTCTAGCCTTTATTTGTGGATCTTCAAACATTTCAGCGATGGTGTTGATTGGGCCATTCGGAACCCCAACAGCATCTAATCGTTCTTTCCACTCTTTTTTCGGCTTTTTTGAAAGCAGTTCTTCACAAATAGCCACTAGTTTATCGTTATTTTTTAATCGCTGTTCATTATGAATAAATTCTTCCATTTCCGCTAATTCAGGTCTACCCAAGACAGCAGCAAATCGCTTAAACTGCTCATCATTTCCTACGGCAATGACAAGTTCACCGTCCATGGTATTAAACGCCTGATACGGTGAAATATTTGGGTGCCGATTGCCCAGTCGTTTTGGAATCACACCGCTGCATAAATAATTACTTGCCACATTAATTAATGAAGAAATCTGGCAATCCATCAGTGAAATATCAATTTCCTGCCCTTCCCCGGTCTGGTTCCGATGCTGTAAAGCCCCTAATATCCCGATACAGGTATATAGTCCTGTTAACACATCTGCGATCGCCACACCAACTTTTACTGGAGTTCCTTCAGGTTCGCCAGTGATACTCATCAGTCCACTCATTGCTTGAATGATATAATCATAGCCTGGCAAATCCTTATAGGGACCCGTTGACCCAAAACCTGTGATGGAAGCCAATATCAGTCCAGGGTTTATTGCTTTTAACTGCGAATAGCCTAATCCCATTTTTACAAGTGTTCCAGATTTAAAGTTTTGAATCATGACATCGCTAGTAAAAGCCAGTTTGGAAAAGATTTTTTTTCCTTCTTCTGATTTAAGATTAAGTGTCATACTTTGTTTATTCCGATTGGCACATAAATAATACGCACTTTCTCCATTGACAAAAGGCGGCCCCCAGCCCCTCGTTTCGTCGCCTGATGCATAGTGTTCAATCTTGATCACTTCTGCTCCCAGGTCACCGAGAATCATAGAACAAAATGGTCCTGCCAGTACCCGAGAAACATCCAAAATTCGGATTCCATCAAGTGCCCCTCTCACAAAATCACCTCTTTCCGACTACTAATAAAACAAAAAGGAGCCAGCAAAACAAACAATGAAAAATTCCATTGATTGCTTTACTGACTCCTACTCATAGCTCGTCTTCCGGCGAAGGAAGATCAAGTGAATATAGTCAATTTAATATCATCATTTTTATTACGATCCATCTGGTCATGCAGCAAGGTTTTTGCTGTCACCCAGTTGTTATTCTAACTATATACCAATATTTTGAATTTTTCAACAATTACTTTTCTGTAGATTTTATTTGCTGATAATGGAGATCTAGATCTTTTAACGCCGCCACCAATGCATTGGCAGCCTTACCTCGATAATACATTTGAAGTGCAGCAATTGCGTCATCAATTCCGTCGTTTAAACTCATCCCCCTTAACACCTGGCCAACAAATCCACGGGCATGTTCAGTAGCCAATGTACAGGAGGCCTCGAGAATGACTCCATATTTTCTATCGATTTCTGCTGTAATCGTCAATGTTTCAAATACACTTTTCGCTGCCATCCCTTGGGGTAACTTTGCATGCCCGGCAATAAACAGAGTTTTTCCATTCTTCATTTGAATCTACCTCACTTTTAAAAAAATGATTTACGTTTATTACATGACCTACATTGGCTCTATTAATTTTTTTTCTGAAGAAATACGCCTGACTACAAATTTTCCAAAGATGATTGATGGTGGAAAACTTTAAGTCTTGTTAATGTATTCTCCAATTAATTCAATAATCCTGTTGTGTTATTTCAAGAAAGATAAAAGAGTCAGAACAATTTGTATCTTTTTCATGTGGAACCGTTTCAAGAAATAAATCCACCTTTAAAATAAAGTGCCAGGCACCGGTTCAAATGGTGTCTGGCACTTTATTATTTCATGTCGTATCAAAATGGACGGATGCAGCTCTATTTAATAATAATTCCGATGGCGCACTCGCATATAAATACAACCTATGCATCGGTCTGGTCATGGCTACATACAATAATTTGATGTCTAACTCTTCTTCTCTGTACGATTCTTCCATGGTAAGAATCAGTACGGCATCAAATTCCAATCCTTTTGAAAGGTATGAAGGTAGGATCACTACGCATCCCTTTTTCATATCTTCTTTTTCTTCTAATAACTGAATTGGAAGATTGCTATTCTCCAGCATTTTATGTATTCGTAAGCACTCTTTGTCTGTTCTTCCAATAATCGCAATCGAGTTAAGTTCTTCCTCTTTGAGTAAATCAATATCATGTTCAAGTATCTTTTTTACCTGTTCCAAATTGCCAGGGTCAATTTTCGTAAAACATGGTTTGTCCCCATGTCGAATGACTGGTTCTACTTTTGGTAAGTCTTTATCCATGATAGAAAGAATGTCATTGGCTAATTGCATAATTTCGACTGTCGTTCGATAACTCTTTTGTAAAGCTTGATAATTAGCATTTGGGAAAATGTCGTTTACTAATGGTTCCCAGCTGTTTAACCCTCGATAGGAATGAATCCCTTGGGCTAAATCTCCCACGATCGTAAACAATTCTGTTTCAAAACCTTCTTTTAGTGCGGCAAATTGGAAATAGCTATAGTCCTGTGCCTCATCTATGAAAACACTTTTCATTTTATATGGTTCTTCAATACCTTCTAATTTAGATTTCATGTAAAATATTGGAGCTAAATCCTCAAGCTCTAGCGCCTTTTTATCAAAAATCCTTTGACAATAGTTACTTAACCTCTTGCATTCTAACTCGGAAAGCGTACGAGAATATTTTTGTAACAGTTCAGGCGACGTCATTAGTTCCTTATATAAGGTAAAAATATCTTTTTTAACAAAAGGTGCCATATAATTTTTTATCGCTACCTTCGATTCTTTTTCCACCATACTTATTCTTTTTTCTTTCGAATCCATGAAGCTGACTACTTTTTCCGTTCTTTTTTCTGAATCCAGCCTGCTGCTAAAAAGGAGCTTTTCTAATGCATCATCGTATTTCGTATTAATTTTTGAAAGAATCATCGATTTTTTTATTCTTAGATCATTTGCTAATAGATTTTTAATTTTATCCAATCTCTTATAGATAGGTAAGTATTGAAATTCATTGATAAATAGTTTTTTGAGTTTCCCCCCTCTCATAAGTCGTGATTTTTCAATCATAAAATCCTCGGAAGGTGCCAAATTAAACTCAATTTCTTTTAAATAATGGTCAATTAACTCCTTAAAATCCAGCGATCCTTTAAAACTAGAAACCCATTGGATCCTTTTTGATTTTTCGTTTCCGTTAATAAGCGCCATTAATTTTGAATTAGGAGATATTAATGTTAATTTCTTCCCCAAACAATTTCTCATAAACTCTATATAGGTGGTTTGTTTAATTTTGTTTACCCCTAGATCAGGCAGAACGGCTGAAATATAATCGATAAACAATTTATTAGGTGCAAGAATCATTAATTTTTCTGGAGGAAATCGATATCCAGAAGAGTAGAGAAAGTAGGAAATTCGATGGAGAGCAATGGTTGTTTTTCCACTTCCAGCCGCTCCTTGAACGATTATGGGGTGTTTAAGTGAAGCTCGAATGACTTCATTTTGCTCATTTTGGATGGTCGCGACAATTTCTGTTAAGCGATTATCCGCTTTTCCTGATAAGGATTTCTGCAATAGTTCATCATGTGTGGTTAAATCGATATCTCGAATCTCTTTTAATAGTCCATTTTCGATTTCATACTGCCGCTTTAAAGATAAATAGCCACTTTGCGTTTCTCCGTAGGCATCATAAGTCACATTTCCTAACCGGCCATCATAGTAAACATTTGCAATCGGTGATCGCCAATCGACAATAATCGGAATCTGATTCACACGGTCAAACAGTGAGGCTTTCCCAATATATAAAATCTCTTCTTTGGTGTCACCACTGCTTGTAAAATTGATTCTCGAGAAATATGGTTTCCCGATGACGCTTGCTAACCGTTCCAATTCACTTTCGGCCAATTCTAAGTATTGAGCATTCGTTAAAAGATTCATGTAGCTTAAACTACTGTCTGACGTATCTAGTTCAGCAAAGGCTTCTTTCAAATTCTCGACAAACTGTTCTTTATTTCCCTTCGATATTTCCAGAACGCTTTTAATATATTCCTTAGTAAATTCTAGGCGTTCCACTTCTGTTTGATAATCTTTATGATTACGAACTGATATTTGTTTTTTCGAGCTCATTCTCTCATCCGTCACCTCTCAATATGAGTTATACAACGGGAACTGGGACAAAAAGAAACATCTACAATTTTTTTGTAGATGCTTTTCTTTACAATGGAGCTATATTTTACCATTTTACAAGTGTTAATACAAACTTTTTATTGTTAAACGGTGAATATACTAGTCGATTTTCTTGCCGACATTTATTGACGCAGACATACAATACACGTGCAGACTTTATCTTCCCTTGTTTTTAACCTTTGAAAAATAGTAAAGCAATTAGGAAAATAATCAATCCTATTAAGAAAATAGGACCAATACCTGTACTGTATACAAAATAAATTCTAATATGGAGAATCGCATGAATAATCAGAATGACCAGTAAGCAGAAAAGCAAAAAAATAGTTAACTGTACATTTTTATTTCGATTTCGATTCAAAGAATTGGCTCCCTTCTAGAAGCTCTACAGGGACACTTAATGGACTAACCTACTCTTGTTTTTTTATATAAATATTTTAAGGTTGCTTGAATTATTCCTTCCTCTAAAAAAACCGACCTCTGATTTATTCAGAAAGGTCGGTTTTTTTTAGAGGAATTTATTTTGTTTGAGAAATTTGGGTAACTATTTGGGTTAATGCCTCGTTGATTGGCGTAATTGGACGACCGAGAACCTTTTCAAAATCATTACTTTCAACTGCTAATGAACCATTTCGAATACTCTCTTGAATTCCAACTACAATCGGAATGACAAAATCCGGTAAACCTAGACCTTTCATGATTTCGACATAAGTCTCGTCAGTGACTTGTTGAACAGGTATTTCTTTACCCAATACAACTCCAAGAGCAGATGCTAATTCTTCTTGAGTTAATAGAGGCGCAGAAAGTTCATAAACCTTATTTTCGTGACCGTTTCCGACAAGCACGGCTGCTGCTGCATCTGCATAATCTTGTTGTAGTGCCCAGCCTACTTTGCCTGTTCCAGCTGAAGTTACCCATGGAGCACCTGCCAACGCCCCTTGAATGCTCCCAATTTCGTTTTCCAAATACCAATTGTTACGCAAGAAAGTATATGGAATCCCTGTTTTAATGATTGCAACTTCTGTCGCAACATGAGGCGGTGCCATTAAATTTGTGCTTTCTGTTGCATTAGCCAAACTTGTATAAGCGATAAATTTCACTCCAGCCCGTTCAGCTGCTGCGACTGCATCTGTATGCTGAGGAATTCTTGTTTCATTGTCACCATCCGCAGAAATAATTAATAAACGATCAATCCCTGCAAAAGCAGTATCTAATGTTTCTGGAAGGTCAAAATCTCCTTTTCGAACTTCTACTCCACGAGCTCGTAATCCTTCTGCTTTCTCCGGATTACGTACACTGACAGCCAATTGATTCGCTGGTACAGTTTTTAATAAGGTATCCACTACTTTTGATCCCAATTTTCCTGTTGCACCTGTTACTAATATTTTCATTTGATATTCCTCCAATTGTTTTATTGTTAAAATTATTTTTATTATTGACTTTAACTTGTAATCGAATTGATTACCTGTAATCATTTTAATAACATGCTGATCTTTTGTCAACGTAAAAAACCATTTATATATTTTCTTCGTAATTTTGGTATAATACACTTGTAATCAAATTGATTACATTATAATAATATGGAGATATTAAAGTGTAGAGACAATAGAGAAGGTGAGTAAAGATGTCGGTTAGCAGCCGTTTTGCAGTTGGAATTCATATATTAACACTTCTTGAGGTTAATAAAGGTGGGGTAAACTCATCAGAGTATATTGCGGGAAGTGTCAATACAAATCCAGCCGTGATCAGAAAAATAATGGGCATGTTAAAAAAAGCAGGATTAGTAAATGTACGACCTGGTATTGCTGGGGCTGAACTGGCAAAGGATCTATCTACTATTACCTTGTTGGATGTTTATAAAGCAGTTAATGTTGTCCAGGAGAAAGAATTGTTTAGCATACATGAAAATCCCAATCCTAATTGTCCCGTTGGAAGAAATATTCAAAATACAATTGGTCCACTGTTTTCAATTGCCGAGACGGCATTGGAGAAAGCTCTCGGAAATGTAACCATTGAGGATGTAGTCAGGGATATTACTAAAAAAGAGAAAGTTAATAGAATGTAAAAATACAATAGAGAAAGCCGAGGATACCGTACTCCTCGGCTCTCAATTTGCATAAAACTGATTTTTAACTAAAGGTAATAGTTTTCAGATATAACCTAGCTGAAAACCCTTAGTCGTAAGGTAGTATGACCGGCAAGATGCTCTTACTTTTTATAGCTGAGACCAAAGCCGAAGGTGTAGTCGTCACCCGCTGCATTTGTGTAGGTATAGTCAAACTTTTCGGCGTAGCCTGGAACATCAGACGCGTTCATTTCTACAGCCTCTTGATTGGATGGGATCGTGATTGGCAGCTTACCTGTTGGGTTGAAGCGTCCGCGAAGGACATCAAGTAGTGCTTCAGCCTTGACGCTGTAAGTAGCCACGACTGATGCAGCGGCAGGCTCTACCTCATCGATAACCCATGGATTGGTCATGTTGATTACCAGGGTAGTTGGGACTTTTTCTTCGATTTGTTTAACTTTTGCAACGTCAATTCCGGTGTTCGTGCCTAATTTAATGTCTACAGTAGAGTTGTCAGGTAACTCGTATGGACTTGGACGCAGCCAAACAACAGCGGCAGTTGCTTCACCAAGTGTGTCAACGATCGTTACTGTTGGGTCTTCCTTCGCAATCATCTTCTTCATTGCCTCTGTACGACTGGCACTGTTGGAACCGCTAAACACTTCTACGTATAGCTTTGTATGTGCGATTTTTTCATCAGTCAGCGGCAGCATTCCCTGATTGTTGCGGAGAAGCGTAACGGACTTAAGATGCGCTTCGTCTGCTCTGGCCTGTGATTTTTCTGAGCTGGCAATGGCCTGAGCTTCTGCAGGGTCGGTATATGGATCCTCGAAAAGTCCAAGGTTGAATATTTCAGTAAGTAGCTGGGACACGGAAGGACCTAGGTCCTTCTCTTTAATTAAGCCTTTATTTACAGCAGAGATAAGGCCGCTTGGGTCGTTGTTGTCAGAGAAAATGTTTGTTCCTGCATCGATTGCCTTCGCAAATTTCTCTTCAATCGTTAGGTTATGCACGCCCCAGTCGCGGTTGGTCAGCACACCGCTATCGCTGTTGACGTATCCTTTAAAGCCCATCCGGTCACGGAGCAGGTCAGTGAGGAGGGTCTTGTTGTAAGCACCGGCTACCTCTTCGAACTGCTGTGTCTCCGATTGCCAAAGCTCACGTGGAAGCTGTGCAGCGCTGCCCTCATTTTTAGGGACATTGTAGTATGACATGACCGAGCTCACTCCAGCATCGATGGCAGCTTGGAACGGAGGCAGCTGGTATTTGTAAAGGCTGCCAGGCGTTGGATAGGTCGCAAACTGACCAGCCTCATTGTGCGGGTCGAGGCCACGGACGACAGCTCCGTCACCAGGGAAATGCTTAACGGTCTGGGCGACAGACTTGCTGCTGAGCTCCTCACCTTGGAAACCAAGGACGAGTTCTTTTGCAATTTTTGCGTTCAACGTTGGGTCTTCCCCAAAGGTACCGGAAATGCGGCGCCAGCGTGGTTCAGTCGCAGTTTCAATCTGGTATCCGTAATTCTTTTGGATGCCGGCAGCGCGCCACTCGTCGGCTGCAATCTCGGCGAAGTCGCGAATGAGGCTGAGGTCACGCGTTGCCGCAAGACCCAGGGTTCCAGGCCAGGTGGAGAATTGACCGGAGGCCTCGCTGATGCCGAACTCGTTCTGTTCATTTATGTTATTCCTCGGATTAGAGGTGAAAACGATCGGAATACCCAGTGGTGAAGCCTCGGCAATCTCCTGATATTGGTTCGCTCGTTCAGCTAGTGCTGCAGCTGAAGGATTATCTCGGATGATAAGGTAGCGAATGTGGCGTTTATTGATGTAATCGTTGATAGCGGTAGTGCTAAGTGATGTGATTTGCATGATGCCTGCTTTCTCCTCCATGCTCATTCGCGGCAGGAGATCGGCTACACGCTTTTCGGTGGACAAGCGCCAGTCCTCGTAAGGATCAAGCTTGCCATTAGCATTGAGATCTTTGAATAGACGTTGACCAATCTTAATAGTGGGCTTAACATGTGCTTCAACCGATGGCGCCTTTTTCCCACCAGCATTTGAATGGTCCAGTGGTGAGGCAAATGCCCCGCCAGCAAGTGTGGCAGCCGCCACACTTGTGATAAGAGAAGACATAACCATTTTTCTTAACCGTTTCGATTTTTTTGCCAATTTTGCTACCCCCTTGAAATTTTGTTAAGAGTGAATCATAAAAGCGTTTGCATAAAAATATCTATATTTTCCCTCCTTTGCCCCCAAGAGCTTGACGTTCAATATTTGTAACCGGATACAAAATGGGACAATTTAATTATACGAAAATTAAGATAATTAACCGTTGTATTAATTTTAGGTTTTTTTGTGTTATTTTTATTTTTTATCTTCATAGTTAAATTCCGGTGACACACGGGCTTTTTTATAACGACCTTTTATGACTATTAATCACTGTAACGGGCCTTATGAACGGTTTATAACGACCTTTTCCTCTTATTTATCTCTGAAACGGGCTTTATGAAATGGTTTTCTTCCCAATGTTCACTTGCATCATTGCTAAAAAACCTATTAAGCCATTTCTTTTCCTCTTCCAATAAGGAATTAAAAGGACATGGTCAGGAACAAGAAATTATTAATATTTCGTGATCATCAAAAAAAGTGTCAGGCACCATCCAATTATCTGGTTGGTGCCTGACACTCATTTATTCGTTACCTATTATTCATTTTAACAATGTATTCAGGAAGTCTAGTCTCTGTTTTGCATTCTCTTTAATAATGATATCTACACCCGTATCAACAACTTTTTCAACATTTTCTCCCTTTGTTACTTTCAATGCTGTTTCAACGCTTAAATATCCCATATCATAAGGATTTTGTGCTACTGTACTAGATATCGTTCCATCCTTGATTAACTTCAGCATATCAGGAATTCCGTCTGCTCCGATGACTGGTATCGTAACACCTTGTTCCTCCAATACCTTAATTACAAGTAAAGCAGAAATGTCATTTGTAGCAAAGACTCCCTTAATATCCTGATGATCACGCAATATCTTTGTCATTTCTTTCTTTACTGTTTTGGGATCATCCGATATCCCTATTTTTTCAGCCGCCAAGATGATCCCCGCATCTTTTAAAGCCATTTTAGCGCCATTCATCCGTTCTCTAAATACTGAAATGGACAAATCGCCACCGATAATGGCCACTTTATTTCCAGGTTGAAGCTGCGAGGCTAGAAGTGAGCCTGCTTTTTTTCCTAAATCCACGTTATCGGTACCGATATAAGAAGTTTTATTTTCCAATGGAAAATCATTATCTACTAGTAATACAGGAGTTTTTTTGATATCAGTAAACTTTTCCAGTAAAGGAAGAACCGTTGAATCCGTCGGTGCGACAATTAATACATCTGGATTTTCTTGATAGGTCTTCTCTAATAATCTACGTTGTTCTTCAGCAGATTCATTACGTGGTGCGATAACCTTCCCATCGATGCCAAAATCACTGAACCCTTTTTCAGCGCCTGCTTTAATGATTTTCCAATATTGTATGTCTAAACTTTTTAAAACAACGACCACTTTCGGTTTTTCATCTACAAATGAATTAGAAATAAAACTTATAATGATGACAGAAATAACCGCTCCTACAAAATAAACTAGTTTTCTATTTTTTAACAATACATCCTCCCCTCTCTCTTATTTTAAGAATAGTAACGATCAGTTATTAAGAATGGGATTTAATTGAAAGCAAATCGAGAAAATGGTCCCCTCATCCCCCGTTGTTATATCAATTTCAGCGTGGTGTCGTTTTGCTACACTGTAGCAAATAGCCAAACCTAATCCTGTTCCCGTTTCCTTCGTTGTAAAGAAAGGTGTTCCTAATTTTTGGAGAACGTCCGGGCTGATGCCATGACCCTGATCTTTTATTTCTAAAATGACGGCTTGGTTTTTTGTATATGTTTTTATCGTAAGTTTTCCATTCGACGACATGGCATCGAGTCCATTAAGGGCGATATTTAAGATTAGCTGACGGATTTCTTTTTGATCGAGATAAATATCCGGACACTTATTTAAATCAAGCTTAACTTGTTTATTTGACCGAAAAGCCTCCGCTTGAATTAGGGGAGATAATGCTTCTAGTATCGTATTTAAGTTTTGCTTTTTCTTCACACTGACCTTGTTTTTGGCTAAATTAAGAAATTCAGTAATAATCGCGTTCGCCCTACGTAATTCATCTAACATCAAATCAATAATCTCTGCTGATAAATTAGCACTGTTATTCCTTGATAATTGTAAAAACCCTTGAACAGTTGTCATCGGATTTCTAATTTCATGGGCAATTCCTGCTGCCATCTCACCGATTAAATTCAACCGATCTAATCGTGACATCTCCTTCTCCAGGTGAACGGTATCGGTAATATCTGTTAAAACAATTAGCGTACATGGTTCTGGATCGATATCAATCATTTCAGTCGATAATAATCCGTCTCGAATATCTCCGTTTTTCGTTTTATAGCTAATTTTCTTATTACGAATTTTCCGATCAAGATTAATAGGTTTCCCCGTTGATTCATCGACAAAATTCTTCAAATTTATTTTGTGTTTTTCCAACTCATCTTGCCTATAACCAGTAAATTTTATCCAACTAGTATTTACTTCAATAAAGGTTAAGTTCTTCTGCGAAAAAATCGCCATTAGGCAGGGACTAGATTCAAAAATTTTACGAAATCTTTCTTGGGAACGGTAGAGATGATTGGCGATTCTTTCTCGTTCCTCTATCTCTTCTTGTAGTTTCTCGTTAGCCCTTATCAGTTCTAGTGTGCGTTCTTCAACTATTTGTTCCATATTATTGAATTGGAGTTTTTTAATTTCTTCTATCTGCTTTCTTTCTGTAACGTCTCGAATCGAACAAACAAAAAGCTGTTGATTTTCAACTGTGGTTTCACCAATTAGAATGTCCGCATGAAAGTGACTTTCATCTTTCCGAATAGCGACCGATTCTATCACCTTTCCGACAGATTGCTTGATTGAGGAAAAGAATGAAAACGAAGAATCCTGGACGTCGTTACCCATCCATTTTAGAAAAAGCATTACCACATGTTTACCGATTAATTCCTCAGCCTTGTAACCAAACATGCTTTTTATAGCTGGATTCACTGATAGAATAGAACATTGATCGTCAAACGTAAGGATCGTGTCGACAATGGTTTCACCAATAACTTTGGATAATGCCTCTGTCCGCCGTAAATTTAACGTTGTTCTATCTAACTTTTTATTCACTTTATTCAGTTCAACCTTCCGTTCTCGATCGGATTGAATGATATTTTCATTGTGATTTTGATATATCTTAACAAATTGTTCGATTTTCTGCTTCAATGTTTTTGGATTAAAGGGTTTAAAAATATAATCAATGGCCCCTACTGCATACCCTTGATGCACATGTTCCATATCTTGACTTATGGCTGTGATAAAAATGATCGGGATGTGTCTTGTTTTTTCTCGAGCCTTAATAAGCTTCGCCGTTTCAAATCCATTTAGACCAGGCATCTGTACGTCCAGTAAAATTACAGCAAAATCTTGTTTTAACATACATTTTAACGCTTCTTTTCCTGAATTCGCACTTACTAAGTGATAATTGGGTGAAGTAAGTACAGCTCTCAATGCTAATAGATTTTCGGGATGATCATCCACCATTAAAATATTTACCTTTTTGGAATGGGGACTATTTAACTTTTCGATAGATTTTTTCTGATGCGTCAAATTCTCCGTAACAGTGTTCATAACTAGTAAATTTTATCCCCTCTCTTTTACCCAACCCAAGAAAACCTGAAGGGCTTAGGCTATTATATAATAACGTATGGACATGATTTTGAAGATCCTTATTAAAATAGATAAATACATTTCGGCATATAATGATATCAAACTCGTTAAATGATTGATCCGTTACTAAATCATGCTGGGCAAACACAACATTTTTTTGCAAAAAGGGATGGAAAAAAACCTTATCATCCACTGCCTTATAGTATTCTGAAAAGGCCCTCTTACCGCCTGCCTCGATATAGTTTTTGGTAAAGAGCTGCATCCGATCTAATGGAAAGGTACCTTGCTTTGCCTTTTCTAGAACACCTTTGTTTATATCGGTGGCAAACATTCTCGTTTTATCGTAAATCCCTTCTTCATGTAAGAGAATAGACATAGAATAGACCTCTTCCCCTGAAGAGCAGCCAACATGCCAAATTCGAATTTCAGGATAATCTCTTACTAAAGGGATGACCTTGGTTCGGAATGACTTAAAAAATGAAGGATCCCGGAACATCTCTGTCACATTAATCGAGAATTCAGAAAGCAATTCCCCCATGACTACTGAATCGCGTAGTACCTTTTCTTGAAGAGCCGAAATACTTGTAAGATTCTCCTTACAAACACGATGGCGAATTCTCCTTTGGATAAACGGAAAGGCGTAGTTTCGAAAATCATAACCATAATAACGAAATACGGCCTCTAGCAGTAATTCTATTTCAATTCTTTCTATCTCTTCTGACTGTAGAATATCAGGTGTCTTTATCAAATTTTCTAGCCCTCCTTACTATACAGCCATACTTGCATTAAGGAAAATAACTGGTCTAAGTTAATCGGCTTACTGATATAATCCGTTGCTCCAGCATCTAAACATTCTTCTCTACTGCGTTTCATTGCCTTGGCTGTAAGGGCGATGATTGGTACTGCTTGAAATTCTGTTATTTGGCGAATTTGTCGCATGGCTTCAAACCCATCCATCTCCGGCATCATAATGTCCATTAAAATTAAGTCTGTATCTGGGTTGTCCTTTAATACCTCAATCCCTTCACGGCCATTTTCTGCTATAATAATATTCATTTCATATTTTTCAAGCGCAATTGTTAAGGCATAGACATTCCGTATATCATCATCTACAATGAGTATTTTCTTGTTTTTCAAAGAAGAAATGCCGTATTGAATTTCTTGATCTTTTATATCATTAAGTGGATCATCCTCATAAAGACTTATGGCTACTTCTTCCAAAGCGGTATTTCCTACTGTTTTGTTGATCGTTTGAAAGTATGGCAAGTATAAAGTGAAGGTGCTTCCTTTCCCTTTCTTACTCGTTACCTCTATAAATCCACCTAGTAACTGAGCCATTTCTCGACTAATGGAAAGTCCTAATCCAGTGCCGCCATATTGACGACTTGTCGTTCCATCTGCTTGTTTAAAGGCATCAAATATCGTTTCTTGTTTGTCTTTATCAATGCCAATTCCCGTATCGATAACGGAAAATTCAAGCATCGATTGCTCTCGAATTCCTCCTACAAACAGGTTGCCACTGACATCTTTTATAACCTTCCGAACCTTTAATGACACACTACCACGTTCAGTAAACTTAAACGCATTTGAAAGGAGATTTTTTAAAATTTGCTGTAAACGCTGTTCATCTGTATTGAATGACCCTGATAAACTTTCTTCCATTTTGATAGTGAACTGTACATTTTTTTGAATCGAAATCGGAGTAAATTGTCGTTCGATAAAATCATGTATATCCTGTAGCTCTACCTCTGTAGGGTTTACATCTAATTTCCCTGACTCCACTTTGGCTATATCTAAAACATCGTTTATTAAATGAAGTAAATCATTACCTGATGAGTAAATCGTCTGAATATACTCTTCCTGGTCAGCGGTAAGATTTCCATCCCCGTTTTCAGCGAGTATTTGTGCTAAAATTAGTAAACTATTAAGTGGTGTTCTTAACTCATGGGACATATTCGCTAGAAACTCCGTTTTATATTGAGAGCTAAGCTCCAATTGTTGAGCTTTCTCTTCAAGCGCCTCCCTAACCTTTTCGATTTCCTTGTTCTTTTGTTCAGAGGCTATATACTGCTCTTCTAGTTTTTCATTCGTCGTTCTTAACTCCTCTTGTTGTAACTGCAGTTCTTCTGATTGAGCTTGAAGTTCTTCTGTCAAGGCTTGTGAATCTTGCAATAATCTTTCTGCTTTCATATGGCTGACAATACTGTTTATCTTAATACCAATATTATGAGTTACGGCTTCCAATAGTTTAACTTGAAGGGGACTAAAGGACTCAAATGATGCAATTTCAATGACAGCTTGTACATCATTTTCAAATTGAATCGGTAAAATAATAATATTTTTCGGTGAACCTACTCCAAGGCCTGATCTAATTTTTACGTAGTGATCAGGGACATTGGTTAGTAAGATTGAACGTTTTTCAAGTGCGCATTGTCCGATCAGACCATCTCCAAAACGAAAACGCATATAATCTTTATTATCATCTAAAGAGGCATAGGCAGAAATCTTTTTTAGATACTTCTCTCGCTCTTCCACTTCCTTAACATAAAAAACTCCATAACTAGCTCCTACCATTGGTACAAGTTTTGTAATTAACAATTCTGCTAACATCGAAACATTTTCAACCTCAGGATAAATGGTAGCAATCTCGGCAATTTTCCTATTCAGCCAACTTTGCTCTTCTGCTACTTCTTTTAATTGTTTCTCTAGCTTACTTTGTTCCTCTAGTGCATGTGCCATTTTATTAAAGGAAACTGCGATTTCACCCAACTCACCCTTAGTGGAAAGCTCAATTCGGGGCAATGAACTAAAATCACTAGTGGTAGCACTTTTCATAACAGCTGTTATTTTGTTCAGGTTATTGGTCATACCTCTAATAATCCAAAACGTGAAAGCAATTCCAATACATAAGGCAATGGCAAGATAAATGTAAATAATGGTAACAGCCATATTGTATGTATCTTTCGACCTTAAGAGCTCATTTTTCATCTTTTGTTCTTGCAATCCATAAAGAAGGTCGGCAATTTGATTCATTCTTTGTCTTAAAAGTTCAGCATCAGTCCAAAAGACAGCAGGAATTTCATACTCACTATTTAGTTTTTTTGCTGTCAAAGCTTGCTGACCCATATTTAGATATTGTTCATGCAATGTATTAAATTTTGCGATTAGTTCTTGAGATTTCTCTTCCTTATCCATTTCTTCTAGTGATTCAATCGCAGCTTGCAAATTGGTATGGGAATCTTCCCAAGAATTCGTCGCCATTAAATCGATTTCATCTCTACGTTCCGATAACACCGAATTTAACTCTAAACCTATTCTAGAAGTCTCATATTTAATATCGGAAGCCATTTTGATTCGCTCATTTAAATCATTAACAACAATATTCATATTTACTGTCGATTGTTCGAGCATGTTCATTAAAATGATTGCGATAATAAAAAACAATAGCAGTAATGAACCGATGCTCGTATAGAGCTTTGTTTTAAATTTCATAAGACCTCCATATTTCCTATCGTTTCTTAACAGGTTAATCTATTAAACTTAAATCATAGTTGTCACAAAAAATAGAATATTCAAAATGATAAAACTTCCCATTTATCAATTATCTTTCATATTTTTTTATTTTACTTTAAGTCAATATTATCGTCTACATAATATTTTATATTAATGAAGGAAAGTGGCTAATAAAAAGGATGCACATCCTTCCACCCATAATTAATAGAAAGTACATCAATAGCCTGTTAAAAATGTCCAATTTTAGAGGGTTATGAAGAATTATAGTAAATCTGAAGGTTTCACTCTTTATTGTTTTATTATTTCAATATAACAAACTTACGAGTCACTAATACCTGACGATTAACCCCCTGCTTCCATTCAATCACCTTCACTATAATACTACTACAGTTACCGTTTTTTTTCTTCACTGAGAATGGAGACAATCAAAAATTATAGGAAACATGATTTATTTCACATACAAATGAATCCAAATATTTTAGAATATTCTTTAAAAATAGAAATCAGGTGAGGGTATGACATTGTTAAAAGAATTTTCAGATTTAGAAATGTTTATAAATTCATTAAGTTCGCTAGGTGTGGACTGCTTCTTTGGCTGTGACGAACAAGAGTTAATGCTTTTGAAAGATACAAATCTCCGTTATGTACGGATGCAGCATGAGCAAGCGGCGGTTCATGCTGCAGATGGTTTCGCTCGTGCTACAGGCAAACCTGGAGTAGTCCTGCTAACCACTGCTTCAGGAATAACCAATAGCACTACTGGGATCGCAACTGCTTATAGTGACTCGGTGCCGTTAGTCATTATAGCAGGACAAATACAGGATGATCCGCTCCATACCAATCATGAAGCGTTTCTTGAATTAAACATTTCAGGACTTACAATGGCCATTACGAAGCACGCCTTAAAAATAAATAACATCGAAGGCATCCAAGAAGCTCTTAAAAATTGCCTTACGATGGCGACTAACGGGAGACCAGGACCTGTTTTGCTTGAACTCACAACAGATACAACGATGAATGTTACCCAGAACCACCGTTTAGGTCGACCACAGCTTAAAAGGAGGAATAGGATAGAAAATTCTATTAAAATGGCAAAGAGTTTAATGGAAACAGCAAGAAAGCCAGTGTTATTCATTGGGGGCGGGACCATCGCTTCAGGAGCTGCCGATTATTTAAGAGAGGTTGTAAAGCAAACTCGAATCCCTGTCGTAAGCTCCCTTATGGGGATTGGTTCTATGGAAGCAGGAAACCCGTTGTACCTGGGGATGCTCGGGATGCATGGGACGTTTGCCGCTAATAAAGCCGTCCATCATTGTGACCTTTTAATTAGTATTGGGGTTCGTTTCAGTGACCGAGTGACAGGAAGAATCAGTGGTTTTTCGCCTTCATCGAAAAAGATCCATGTGGATATAGATCCTGCTGAAATCAATAAAATCATCCCTATCGACTTGCCGATTGTCAGCGATGCAAAAGAGTTTCTATCTACATTGAAAAATCAATTAGATTATCAAAAAATTAATGAAAATACTGGAATTTGGTCAAATGAGGTGGTCGAATGGAAACGTACGGTCCCTCGTTTTGATCAATCCAACAGTGTGTTGAACCCTCAGATGGTAATTCGGCTGTTAAGTGACTCTTCCACTCAGGATACTGTTGTGGTAACGGACGTGGGTCAGCATCAAATATGGACTGCTCATCATTATGCTTTTACCAGGCCGCGGACACTGATTACATCCGGCGGATTGGAGACCATGGGCTACGGACTGCCTGCAGCAATTGGAGCAGCTGCTGCTTGTCCGGGAAGGTCTGTCATTTGTGTCTCAGGCGATGGCAGCTTTCAGATGAATCTTCAGGAATTGGTCACAGCTGTGAAGTATCAACTTCCGCTAAAAATCGCTATCTTGAATAATGGCTATCTTGGCATGGTGCGCCAATGGCAGGAACTGTTTTATCAGGGTCGGTATTCCCAAGTCAAAATGACTTCACCGAATTTCGCCCAATTGGCTCAGGCATACGGTGTAACCGGATTTAGGGCCCAGACCGAAGAAGAATCTAAGCAGATTATTGGGGAAGCATTTCAGTGTACCGGGCCAGTTCTCATGGAGTTTAATATAATGGAGGAAGAAAAGGTCTATCCGATGGTACCGCCAAACCATAACAACCATCAAACCATCCTATCTCGTTAAAAAACGCCAAACCATTGTGGAATTCAAAGGTTTGGCGTTTTTTTTAGGAAGAAATCGTCCAGGAGTGTAAAAATGAGCGAATTTTTACATTTTATGAGCGAATTTTCGATTCCAATAGGTGAGAATAGATTCTATCAGCGAATCTTTAAGTTCTATCAGCGAATTTGTACTTTCTTTCAGCGAATCCAGGAAGTTTAGGTCTATATTAATATACATTAGTTATGAATGAAAAGTACGGCTATACAACGTGTACTTGTCAATACGCTCCCGGTTCGGTTCATACCCGATACCGGGTTGTTTTGGAATTGTAATCATCCCGTCTTCCACTGTTACTTCGGGATCAATAATATCCTCCTTCCAATACCGGGCAGAAGCAGCTGTATCACCTGGGAGAGTAAAATTAGACAGGCTTGTTATTGCAATATTATGTGCCCTGCCAACTCCAGCCTCAAGCATGCCGCCACACCAGACGGGAATCCCATTCGCCTCACATAAATCATGGATTTTTTTAGATTCTGTTAAGCCTCCGACACGCCCAATTTTAATATTAATAATTTTACAACTGCCAAGTTGAATGGCTTTTCGCACATCATCCACATTATGGATACTTTCATCCAGACAAATTGGTGTCTCGATTTGCGCTTGAAGCTGCGCATGATCAATGATATCATCAAAGCCCAATGGCTGCTCGATCATCATTAAATTGAACTGATCCATCGCCTTAAGCGTTTCGATATCCTCTAAAGTATAAGCGGTATTTGCATCCGCCATTAATGGAATATCTGGGTAGTGTTTTCGAATCTCTGCTAAAATGTTTAAATCCCATCCTGGTTGAATTTTCACTTTGATCCGTTTGTATCCTTCTTGTAGATGCCCCTCAATCAAAGCTAATAATTCTTCGACCGTATCCTGGATCCCAATACTGACGCCGACCTCAATCTTTTCTAATGTTCCTCCAAGGGCACTCGATAGACTAACTCCTTGCTGTTTAGCATAAGCATCCCAAATGGCCCCTTCAAGGGCAGCCTTTGCCATATAATTCCCACGGACATGATGAAAGCGCTCGGAGACCTCATCTGGATGAGAAATTGGCTCTTTCAGAAGAAGTGGAATCAGAAAATCCTCCATCATATGCCAATTGGTTTTGACAGTTTCTTCTTTATATGTGGCATCAATCGCAGCAACGGATTCAGCCCATCCCGTAATGCCATCCTTCGTTCTGACTTCGACCAAAATAAAATCTTTATCATATTCGGTCCCTACAGCGGTCGTAAAGGGGTGTAATAGATCCATTTTCATATGTCTTAACACAATTCGTTGTAATTCCATACTATTTATACCTCTCTCCGTTAAGTATATTTCTTGGTTAATACATAATGATGAAGGTAAGGCTGATCACTTTTCCGTAATGCCGTAACCGTCCACCCTTTGCTCAAATAATGGGTAAAAACCTTGCGCGTTTTCATTCTCCATTCTAATGCGGCTTTTAAATTATTCGCTTTAATCGTTTGGAATTGATTTGGAACCGGAACATAGAGGAGATTGGCCCAGACATCCCCCTCGCTATCTAGAAAAATATCCTTCGGTACCGGCAACCCCTCGGCAGCCTCTTCCACTTGAATCAAGAGGGGGACTTCATGGTTATCAACGAAATCTTCCATCCGCTTAGACGTTTCCTCAGCTATGTTCCATTCCACTAAAAAGCGATCAGATGGCAACCCTGCATTAAGAATATCAGGCATTTCACCATAACAATTCTCAATATACTGCGTACACGCTCCGCCTAGTTTGCTTAAATTAAGATATCCATTGACCGTTTCCAGTGGGTCATATGTCCACGTGATGAGTTGATAGCCCATCTTTCGTGCTTCTTCACGCTGCTTTAATTTTAATTTTTCACCGATTCCCATTTTTCGAAAATCTGGATGAATCCCCATACTATGCGAACATAGATAGACTTTTGTCCCATCAAATCCTGGAAAGCTATACTGAAAGCCAATTAATCGAGTTCCAGAAAAAGCGCCTATCACCATCCCGCCATTTTTAACAACGGCAATGCTATGGTTAACGGGTACTGGATCCTCATCAGCCCAAATAAGACTTTCTAAATCTCTCACAGCAGTCAATTCTTCTGCCGTATGTAACATGCGTATCGTAATCAGTTTTTGTAAGTCCATATTGAGTAACTATCCTCCTGACACTTGATTAGATGACATTTTTAAGAAAGCTTTTTAAACCACCGCAGGTTGCCATATCGGGACTAGACATGCTACACACAAACCAACCATATACTTTTTCATAATGATCCACCATTAATGGTTATTTTCATTATTTTTTGAAGCGGCATTATAAAGTAGACTTGTTAATATTTTCGTTCCATACAGCAGTGCCTTTTCATTAAATTGCATGTCCGGGTGGTGGAGACCAGGACGCAAGTCACAGCCTAATCCAATCATGGTCGCCTTTACTTCCGGTTTTTGCAGGGTATAGAAGTGAAAATCTTCTCCTCCTTGTGAAATACAATTGTCTACTACATTTTCTTCTCCCAAGACAGAGGCAGCGGCCATCTTTGCTAGTTTTATAGCTTCCGTATTTAAACTTGCAGCAGGAACAAATTCTTTCACGGTTCCGGTTATACTTGTCCCAGTCAAAGTACCGACCTTCTCTAGCAAATCCACTGCTCTAGACTGCAGTTCATCCATTGCTCCATTTGTACTTGCACGTAAGTCCAAAATAAAATTTGCGGTTTCCGGTATGACATTGGAGGAATCTCCTCCAGCAAGTAAGCCTGTCATTTTAATTGAAAAGGAGTCCGGGCTTTTTAAACGAATGTTTTGCAAGGCCTGAATTAGGTACGAAGCGGCTTCGATTGGATTATTTCCATCCTGAGGCCGCGATGCATGTGCTTGCTTGCCCTTGATGACCCCGTAAATGGTTGCACAGGAACTATGAACAATAGCAGGAGCCACTTTCCCCATTGGAACTTCCATCCATGGACGAAGATGAACACCAAATAAGTATTGAACACCTTCCAAAGCACCTTCTTGCATCATTCGCAGCGCCCCCTCCCCCTTCTCCTCTGCTGGTTGAAAAATAAACCGGATCGGCTTAGTGTGAAAAGATTTATTAGCAGCTATGGCTAAGGCAGTATGTAATACCATGGTGCTGTGGGCATCGTGCCCGCAGGAATGATTGGGTTGAACCTTCCCTTTCACTTCTTGTAATAGGGCATCCATATCGGCACGTAAGGCAACGATCTCGTTGCCTTCTCCTGGAATATCGGCAACAATACCAAAATGCCCTTCGTATGTTTTAAATGAGATCCCTGCTTTCGCTAATTCTTCCTGAATATATTGTGAAGTTTTCTGTTCCTGCCAGCTTGGCTCCGCCAATTGGTGCAGATCAGTATAAGTCTTTAGAATCGCTTGTTCCTGCTCGTTCATAAAATTGATAAGCTGGCTCATAGTGGAACTCCTTTCCTAATTTGTTCATTCCACAAACACACCATAGTTTGAGTAAAGTTCTTCTAATTTCTGCTGTCGAACTTGGATTTCATCCGAATTTTTCACCTTCATCCCAGCAATGATAAAATCCAACAAAATGATCGCAGGTGTAATGGAATGGGCGGCCGATTCGGAATCTTCTTCTGTTGTCAGCGTATAATCGGCGATTCGACCAATCGGAGACAATAAACGATCGGTAACGCAAATGATTGGAACCCCTTGTTTTTTGGCACATTCTGCAATATGCAGGGTTTCCTTCGAATAACGAGGAAACGAGATAATAAATAGAACAGAGCGATCACTTAAATCGGCTAACCGCTCATAGATTTCTCCTGTTGACGGACAAAGTGTGACTTGATCTCGCAGTGTATGGAGCTGAAAAGAAAACCAGTGAGCTGGTGCATAGGATGCACCCATTCCCAAAATGAAGATCCGATCTGCTTTGATTAAAACATCAACGACCTTCCAAAGTTCGGTTTCATTGAGCTGGTGATTGGTTTGTCGCTGGGAAAGAATTTCCTTTTCCATGATTTCCGTAAAAAGAGAAGTGTGCTCTTCCTCTTTATTTTCGATTTTGGAATCTGTACTGAATGGATTCAAACTTTTGTTTACAATCTGCTGTTGGATGTAGTGCAGCATTTCGCTAAAACCATTGAATCCCAAAGCATATGAGAGTCGGATGACGGTGGTTTCACTAACATCTACCTTTCGTCCAATCATAGTTGCCGTGTCAAAAGCTGATTCATCCAGTTTTTCGATTAAATGTTTAGCCACTTTTTTTTGCCCAGGAGACAAAGTACCATATTTTTCCTTAATAATTGTTTCAAAGTTTTTCATATGTCCTCCAATTCATGCAGGAAATGCTTCATATTTTATAAATGTTGCAGTAACTTCTTTATTGTTTTTTATTATACCCTATTTGTTGAATATTTAGAAATCTTTTTTTATAAAAAATTTCTAGTTTCTTTAAAATCCACTTATAAACAAAAAAGTGTCAGGCACCATCCAGTAAATGGGTGGTGCCTGACACCTAGCTTTTATGATGCATCCTTTATTGGAAAAAACAAAAAAGCCGCCAAAGCAGCTAGATCTTCAACTATTATTTCCCTTTAATTTAATAATTGGTACCTATGTACACAATTTTTAAGAAATCAAATTCGTAAACCTACGATTATCACTTTCCTACTTCATACTTCAAATTAAATGAAAATATAGTACTCCGCCCCGATTATCATTACATTCTAAGATTATTTCAGTTGAAGAATGCTTATTTATCTTATTGTTTTTGTACTTGAATCCAAACCATTTGTTTCAATATATTGGTACTCAGTTTCTAGTTCACCCAAAGTCCATTCATACAAATGTTTATTATTTTTTTTAAATATTCCCGATCTAATTAGTTCATTTATTAAAAATTGCCTTTTTTGGTGGACAGCTTTTCGTTGGTTATTTTTCATTAAGAAGGGTTCCACTCCTTTCATAAAGGCAATTATAAATGAGATTTTTTAAGAATTTGTCGATTGAACGGGTATTTAATGACTTTTAAAGGAATTGTTAACCTTCTTTAACAAAAGAAAATGTCTTTCTAAAAATTTAATCTAAAAGTTAATTTTGAAAATAATTCTTAATAAAACTTAATATTATCGTAAACCTGAAAAGTTTTTATGTATGATACATTGAATTTAACTTTAAAAACAAAAAGTACATAGAAATGTAAAAAAAATTAGAAACAAGAATGAGTGGATCACATGTTAAATGTAAAAGAGGTTACTGAACTGCTAAGGGATGAAGGGATAACAGCTAGTGAACAAATCGTCATACGTTGGATCCTCGAAGGGAAAATAAAAGCGAAAAGGACCAAACATTTTAATATTGACTTCTTGATCCAACCAAAAGATCTAGTAGCATTCATATTAGAAAAGAAAATTGAGGACAAGATTAAACAATTTGGTATGGATTATCTGCACTGGGAAAAGACGTTACAAGAGAACCAGAAATTAAAAGAGGAAATCGAAGAGGTAAAAACTACTATTCGGATCGAACAAGCAAAAGTTAGTGGCTTAAAAAAAATGTTAAAAGCAGAATATGCTCTTTCCGATCATCCCCCACTTACCTTTAATTCATTATTTGGTTTAGATGCGGAGGCTGACAAAGCAATGTTGAAGAAAGAGTTTAAGAAACTACTTAAAGCCCTTCATCCCGATCGAGCTGGTGACGAAAGACTTTTTAAAGTGTTTTTTGAACATTACAAAAAGACCATTTAAATTTAATATTTTTCTACAAACAGGAGAAGTACCCTTTGATTTACCGTCTTAATTTGTCCGATTAAGAAGTAATTTAACTATTCATTATAAAATATGGAGATTAATGTAGATAAGTTTTAAAACGTGATAGCAGGAAAAAATCATCTCGTTACAAAAATAGTTAAGAAGACGTAACAGATGTCTAATGAATAAGTTGAAAGGTGGTCATTTTCCTTGAGTATGGATTTATCCCTACAACAAATCGTCGAAGGTCTACCGAAGTCCTTATTAAATGCATCTGATAGAGATTTGGAAGGATTCCAAAAAATTATCGAAGAAACAATAAAATTAAGAGAAGGTCATAGAAACTTGCAAAAAATGGTTAAAAACTTCTCAACCACTACGATTCAGCGAGCTTAAAATTTAATTAGAAAAAATATTAGGAAGGTGAAATTCACCTTCCTTCCTTTTTGCTGTTAGGGAATGGATGTTGTTTTTTTCCTAGGAATTACGTTTTATGGATATCGGATGTCTATAAAAAACGAAAACAGCTTTTCTTTTTTAACAACTAATTGTATTATTCAAGAGTTTTAGCATATCCGCAAAATCAAAAGGTGCTTCTTTCCTCACGGAGTCTGCAAATTGGGACACAAGCTTCAATGTTTCAATGCTCTGTACAGGATAATTTCCTGCAGCACTTTCAGCAGACAACATCACAGCGTTTGTCCCATCCATTACGGATTGGAATATATCTGTGACTTCCGCTCTTGTTGGCAGAGGATTCTCTACCATTGATTGCAGCATTTGGGTTGCTGTTATGACATACGTATCCAGCCGGTTGCATTCGCTAATCATCGCTTTTTGTAACAATGGAATCCATTGATAGGGCAGCTCTACACCAAGGTCGCCCCGGGCAATCATTACGGCATCAGTTTCCGAACAAATTTTCTGGAAATTTTGAATGGCCTCAACCGTTTCAATTTTGGCCACCAGCTTAGGCGTATGTCCCTCCACACTTTCCATAAAGCTGCGAACTTCTTTAATATGCGCTGCCCTGCGGACAAATGAGCAAGCTATGAAATCCACTTCTTCTTGTAAAAGGAATTGAATATCTTGTTTATCTTTTTCAGTAAGGGCTGGTAAACTGGTAACAACACCTGGAAGATTTACTCCTTTATGGGAAGATATTTCCCCTCCTGATTTAACTGTGGTAACAACTTTAGTTTGCTCTACCTTCGTAACTTCCAACTCCACGGCGCCATCATTAATTAAAATTCGATTTCCTAATTTTACATCTTTAATTAAACCTTCATAATCGACACTTGCTTGTTTATCGTTACCTACTACTTGATCGATGTGAAGGGAAAAGGACTGTCCTGTGTTAAGAGTGATTTTTTCACCTTCCACTTCGCCCAGTCGTATTTTTGGACCTTGGAGATCACCCAATACTTTAATTGGATGTCCTTTCTCTCCGCTAAGTGTTTTTAATAATCGAATGACATTCCTGTGGCTGTCGTGAGTCCCATGAGAAAAATTCAATCGTGCAATCGTCATCCCATGATTAATCAACTCAGTGAGAACTTTTTTATCATTACTTGCCGGTCCAATGGTACATATACGATCAACAGACATGGTATCACCTCAATTTTATGGTCGGAATTATTGTGCCCAAAGTAGCTTTTATTAGGAATAAATAAAAGAAGTAGGATAAATCCTAAAAGTTTTATGTTTCAAACAGAGCGTATATCTTCAATTGTTAGCTCCATTCCAACATAAATTATGATGAAGAACTTTCTTTTAAATGGCTTACATTGGCACTATGTTATCTGGTATGTAAAAGAGTTGCGTGATTAACACTAAGGTTGTCCTCCTCTGGACTAACATAAATTTTCAAAAGAATGTTTGTAAGGAAACTTAAAGGAGGTATAGAGCAATGCCAAAAGTAGAGGTTTCATGTGCTATCTCAAACTGTACGTTCTATGGCTCAGGTAATGTATGTACCGCTGAAAAAATTATGGTTGAAATGGATAGTCATGCAAGATATGATACAGAAATGTCTGCTGAGTTAGGTGAAAAGAACCATACTGATGAAGTGAGCCGTTCAGCCGAAACCTGTTGTAAAACATTTAAGTCTAAAAAAAGAAAATAATATTCATTTAAATAGAAATTCCTCTTGTGGGCAGCAAAGGAGATAAGGTCAATAACCTTCACTCCTTTTCTGTCCTTTAAATATTTAAAACTGCTTATCGTGTAATGATCTTCAATTTTTTATCAAATAAAGCATTTGGATTTTTAAGTAAAAAAATCCGGCCCCATTTATGAGCCGGATTTCTTACGTCTGCTTTAATTCTAACCTTCGTGCAACTAGTGACAAAGCATAATTAACAATAAAGTACATCAACGCAACAATGACAAAAACAGGTATCACATACGATCCCTTTTGCGCATAAACAATTTGTCCGTTGTGCAATAAATCCGGTAAGGCGATGACGACAGCTAACGATGTATCTTTAAGCAGAGAAATAAATTGACTCACAATCGGAGGAACCATTCTTCTCAGCGCTTGGGGCATGATGATATAGCGTAATGTCTGGATGTAGGTCAGGCCAGACGCACGTCCTGCTTCCACCTGTCCTTTTTCGATGGAGTTTAAACCGCTTCGGATAATTTCCGATATCATCGCCGATTCAAAAACCGTCAATGCTGCAATAGCCGCTGAAGTTATTTCCATTTCAATTCCGATTTCGGGCAATGCGAAATAAGTGAAGAAAATGATCAGCAGCAAAGGAAGGTTTCGAATCGTCTCAACAATCACGGCAAGTAATTTAGAAACAACGGGAATCCTCGCATATCTGAGCGTTCCTGTGAGACCGCCAATAATGAAGCTAAGCACAATTGAAATGGCAGCGACCTTAAGAGTGACCCCAAACCCTTCCAGTAAAAATTTAATATTGTCCAGTGTATACACTTCAATGAACGGTGCTAGAAAATCCATCTACACAGCTCCTTAATTACTTCTAGCCATGCGTTTTTCTAAAAATCCTACGCCAAGACTTAAAGGTATTGTTAAAATTAAATAAAATAAGGCCACAAAAATATAGGTATCAAAAGTTATGTATGTCTTTGCCGAAATTAAATCCCCCTGATACATTAAATCCCCACCTGCGACTACGGCTAACAATGATGAATTTTTAACTAAATTGATAAATTGGTTGCCAAGAGGAGGGATGACGATCTTAATAGCCTGAGGGAGTATAACCATTCTCATTGCCTGGCCGTAACTCAATCCTGTCGAGCGGGCAGCTTCCATTTGCCCTTTTGGAACAGACATAATTCCGGCACGGATTGCTTCAGCAATGAAAGCGGCTGTATAGATGGTCAATCCGATGGTTCCTGCAGTAATCCCGCCAAAATTTCCAGCTAAGTAAGTGAAAAACACGATAACTAGTACAGGTATATTACGGATAAATTCAACATATGCCGAACCGAGAAAGTTAAGAGGTTTAAATGGGGCAATTCGCATGATTGCAATAAGTGTTCCCAAAATAAAACTGCATATTAATGCTATTAAACTGGCAATAATCGTTATTTTTAATCCTTCCAAAAATGAATCGATATTATTTGTTAGTATCGAGAAATCCAGCAAACGATCTCCTCCTAATTCATCGGAATGAGCAGGTCCGCAAACTTGCCTGCGGACTGCTGCCCAACCTGACGAGAAACCCGATATAAATAATTAATGTTTAATCCATTTATCCTTAATTTCATCGTACTTCCCTGAATCCTTCAGGCTTTTTAATGCTTTATTCAACTCATCGACAAGCTCTTTATTGCCTTTTTTAACAGCTATCCCATAAGGCTCTTCTGTGAAAGTTCCTCCGACCAATTCAAAGGACGGATCTTCTTCTGCCATACCATAAAGGATCGCATCATCTGTGGTCAGGGCATCACCCTTACCTGACTTTAAGGCTGTAAAAGCTTCAGCATAGTTTTCAAATTCAAGTACGGTTGTTTCAGGAGCTTTCTCACGAATATTTACGGATGAGGTCGAGCCTTTAACAGCAAGCACCTTCGTTCCTTTTTTCAAGTCTTCAATGCCTTTAACCTTGCTTCCTTTTTTCACTAGCAATGATTGCCCGGCATCAAAATATACATCCGTAAAATCGACTTCTTTTTTACGTTCTTCATTGATGGTCATAGTGGCGACAACCGCATCAACCTTACCATTATTTAAGAGTCCTACCCTCGTTTTCGAAGTAACCTCTACATACTCAGGCTTAACCTCTTTGCCAAACATTTCTTCGGCCAGTGCTTTAGAAAGATCAATGTCAAACCCTTCCACCTCACCTGTCGAAGGATTTTTCAATCCAAACAAACGAGTATCATGTTTTACACCAAATACGATTTTTTTCTCTTCTTTAATCTGAGCAAGTACATCCTTACTGCTTTCTTTCGAGGCCTTGTCCCCTCCGCATCCTGCAAGTAGGATGGCAGCCATAGTTGCCACTACCGCCAATTTTACGAAATTTCTTGTTTTGAACATTCCATTTCCTCCCTATTAATGATTTAATATACGGCTGAGAAATAAGCGAGCCCGTTCTTCACGCGGATTCTCATAAAATTCAGCCGGAACTGCTTCTTCTAATATTCGCCCCTCATCCATAAAAACAATTCGGTCAGCAACCTCCTTGGCAAAGCCCATTTCGTGGGTTACGACCACCATCGTCATACCTTCTTTGGCCAAGGCTTTCATTACATCCAGTACCTCGCCGATCATTTCAGGATCAAGTGCTGAGGTTGGTTCATCGAAAAGCATGATCTCCGGGTTCATTGCAAGGCCACGGGCGATGGCTACACGCTGCTGCTGACCTCCGGAAAGCTGTGAAGGATAAGATTCAGCCTTATCTAATATCCCTACCTTGGTAAGATAATGACGGGCTGTTTCCTTAGCTTCTTTTTCGGATTGGCCCAATACTTTCATCGGCGCAAGAGTGATATTTTCAAGCACTGTTTTATGCGGATATAAATAGAAGTGCTGAAAAACCATGCCAATATTGCGCCTCAGCTTATTGATATCTGTTTTTTTATCCCCTACTGATATCCCATTTACGGAAAGTGTCCCGTCAGAGATGGTTTCCAGATGATTGATACAGCGCAACAAGGTACTTTTCCCTGATCCAGATGGACCGATTACTACAACTACTTCACCTTGATTGATTGTAAGATTAATATCTTTTAAGACATGAAAATCCCCATAAAACTTATGTACCTGATTAAATACAATCATTCTTGACCTCCTGATTTAAAACCTATTACACGTGAAAATTCCATTATTAGTAATTTTCAGAATATCTTAAATTATATTTATATTTTGTCGAATTGTCAAATCATTACAATTTACCTAGAATTTTCCCTTATTTAACACTTTCTCGGATTATAGATGTCTAAAGCAAAAAGGTGCCAGGCACCATCCATAAAATTGGATGGTGCCTGACACCTTTTAATGGAGGATTGTCGGCTTCCATTTATCTTACTTTTTCTTTGTCAATCGAGCTCTTTGATTATTCATTCTTTTTCAATCTATATCCTATATAAAGGACTATAAACCATATAGGTGCTACAACTAAGGCTCCTCGCATGCCCTCAATAAAGGCCATTAAGACCACAACAAGTGCTAAAAAAGCAAGGGCTAAGTAGCTTGAAACTGGATATAGCGGCATTTTAAATGCTAGTTTTTTTACTTCTTCTGACGTTTTTGATTGTCTGAACTTTATTTGTGTAATCAGTATTATGGTCCAGCTAGTAATAACTGCAACCGTTGCAACAGAAGAAATATAGATAAAAACTTTTTCAGGAACAATATAATTTAAAAATACTGCCACTAATAAAAAAGATGACGAAAATAGGATTCCACGTCGTGGTGTAGAATGCTTGTTGAGCTTTCCAAAATATTTCGGACCATTATTTTGTAGTGATAAATTGTATAGCATTCTTCCAGTACTGAATAAACCACTATTAAAAGCAGACAATGCTGCTGTTAACACGACAAAGTTAATAATATGGGCGGCCCCAGGAATTCCGATTTTATCAAAAATTAACACAAACGGGCTGCCATTCGTCCCTACTTCATTCCAAGGATATAAACTCATCATTATGCCTAGTGCAGCAATATAAAAAATTAAAATCCTCCAGACCACATTGTTTATTGCAGATGGAATTGATTTTCGAGGATTTTTAGCCTCCCCTGCGGTAATCCCGACTAGTTCTACCCCGCCAAATGAAAACATCACTAGAACCAATGACATGAAAATACCTTTTATCCCATTTGGCATAAATCCTCCATGAGTCCAAAGATTGTTAAAACCGATGGGCTGGCCTTCGTTGCCGATACCTAAGAGGATCATACCTAATCCAACAACAATCATTCCAATAATCGCAACCACTTTAATCATCGCGAACCAGAATTCAAACTCTCCAAATGCTTTAACACTTGTAAGGTTAACCATTGTGATTACAACAAGTGTAGCAAGTGCTGTCAGCCATTGTGGAATTTCCGGAAACCAGTAATTTACATAGACACCGACAACTGTAATTTCCGCCATCCCAACGACAACCCACATAAACCAATAGGTCCAACCGGTTAAGTAACCAGCAAACGGCCCTAAATAACGATTTGCGTATGAACTAAATGAGCCGGAAACCGGCTCATCTACAGCCATTTCCCCTAATGCTCTCATAATGGTAAAAATAACTAAGCCTCCCACTAAGTATGAGAGCAAAATTGACGGACCAGCCATTTGAATCGTTGCACTTGAACCATAGAACAGACCTACTCCAATCGCACCTCCAAGTGCAATTAGCTGGATGTGCCTGTTGTCTAGACCTCGTTGTAGTTGCTCACTTTCGTGATTTTTGCCCAACACTAAAATTCCACCCTTCTTAATTATTCTTTTACAATAACTAAGATCGATATTCCTTTCCACATGAAAGAAAATTCAATAAATTCATCCTTCACCGAATACTTCTATTATATTACAATAAATTTCAAGTAAAATATTCCTCTATTTCGTATTATTGGATTGAATATGTCATTTATATAGGAAAATTGTCATAAATCTATTTTACCTGTAATGTTGTTCATCTAATTAAAAAGAAATGTAACAGTAGCGTTCTGTAAATCGTGTACTAGCACATGATAAAGTAATACCATACGAATTTACAGGAGGTAGCCACATGAAAAACAATTACATGAAAAAATTAGTTGTAGCTTGTGTAGCTACATTTGCACTTATAGGATTGCAAATTAATACGGCCGAGGCTATTACCCAATCTCCAGTTGTAAAAGGAGATAGCCCTTGGGAACTAGGACAACAATATGGATTAGACACTGATAAAATAGAACAAGTTAATAATCAACCGAACGATTGGGTTTATATAGAAGAAATGTTGCAAAATCCTGATCAACCGAAAGTAAAAGCAATAAAATCATCAAAACCTGCAATAGAAACGCCAGAAAAAAAACAAGAGGAACCAGCAGTGGCAATATCAAATGAAGAGAAAGATTTATTTGCCAGATTAGTAGAGGCTGAAGCAAAAGGTGAATCTTATGAAGGAAAAGTTGCAGTTGCGACTGTTGTATTGAATCGAGTTGATTCTCCTCATTTCCCAAATACAGTGACCGCTGTAATTAAACAAGTAGTAGGCAATAGCTATGCCTTTTCTCCGGTTCAAAATGGTGAAATCAAAAAACCAGCATCAGATGAGTCGAAACGAGCAGTCGAAGAAGCACTAACGAGAAATGATCGCTTAAATGATTGTATTTATTTTTATAACCCAGAAATTGCAACGGATGATTGGATTCGTACGCGTGAAGTAGTAAAGACGATTGGTGATCATGTATTTGCAAAATAATGAAGCAAGAGCCGTTGATGACGGCTCTTTTTGCTTGAAAAAAACGTTCTTATTCATCTTTACGGGGAAACCATTCAAAGGTTCGCTGCTTTAAAGGTATCTCCTCCCTCAATGGTGCCGTTTTTAAATCCTTTATTAAACCATCTTTTTCTCTGTTCGGAAGTTCCGTGAGTAAAGCTTTCAGGAACCACATAGCCTTGTGCTTTTTTCTGGATATTATCATCACCTACAGCATTTGCGGCATTCTGTGCCTCTTCCAGGTCGCCTTTTTCTAGGTACCCCTTCCCTTGCGCGTAGTGGGCCCAAACACCCGCCAAGTAGTCAGCCTGCAATTCAAATCTGACCGAATAATCATTGGAACTTTTTTGGGCTTGTGATGCTTGGTCTCCGCTATGTAAAAGGGTCTGGACGTGGTGTCCTACCTCATGGGCAATGACATACGCCATCGCAAAGTCACCAGGTGCTTGGAATCTTTGTTTCAATTCCTCATAAAAACTTAAGTCAATGTAAAGCTTGTGGTCACCCGGACAATAAAAAGGTCCTACAGCCGAACTAGCCGACCCGCAGGCAGACTGAACACTATCCCGGTACAAAACGAGCCTAGGATTCTCGTATTGCAGCCCTTTCTTCTTGAATTCGTCTGACCATACGTCCTCTGTATCAGCAAGGACAACAGAAACAAAGTCGGCTAATTCCTTCTCTTGAGCAGATTCTTGATAAGGAGGAGTTTGTGAATCCAAATCATTTGTCGATGTGTTATTGCCAAGTAAATCTCCTGGGTTCACTCCGAGCATCGTAAAGAGGAGAACAATAATAATACTGCCTATACCGCCTCCAATCACTGTTTTACCACCCATGCCCATTCCTCTTCGGTCTTCAACGTTTGCGCTTTGCCGTCTTCCCTTCCATTTCATTTTTATGCCTCCTTCAAATATGGATAAAGAATAATTAACCAATTTACTATTACCATAATGTTATACCCACAATACAGATAATTAATATTGTATATCTTCAAAATTATCAACTTTAACAATAGATAATAACGAATTTTAATATTGACAATTATCAGATAATAAGAGAGAATGAACGCGTGTACATTATAAGTTTAGAGGTGATATCTTGGCTAACCGGAAAGATGTTGCAAAATTAGCCGGCGTTTCTGAAGCCACCGTTTCACGAGTATTTAATAATATCGGTCCCTTACGTGAAGAAACCAAACAAAAGGTTTTGCAAGCCGCCCAACATCTGAACTACCACCCTAATGCCATTGCCCAAAGCTTTGCACGTGGGAAAAGTAACAACATTGGGGTCATTGTTCCTTATTTTCAAAGAGTAAACTTGATGACTACCCATTATTTTTCGGAACTTTTAAGTGGAATTGGCGCAAAGCTTGGTGAGTTTGGATATGGTTTGCTACTTTTATTTCAATCCCCTGATGAGCCGAAAGATTATGTGAAGCTTTTTCATACTCAGAAGGTAGATGGATGCATCATCCTAGGTTCCAAGGATGTTCCTGGTGAAGTGGAAGCACTTGAAAATTTACACCAATTGCAACTCCCCTATTGTCTTGTGAATCAAACTTTTTCGGGCTATCCCTTTCATTCCATTGACGCAGAACATTTTGATGGTAGTTTACAAGCCGTATCCTCTCTGCTAATGAATGGGAATGAACAAATTATCTTTTTAAATGGACCAAATGAATTTTCAAATAGTATCGAACGGTTACACGGTTATGAAACTGCCCTTTTGAATGCGGGTATTCCCTACAATCCTCAGTTCGTTTTTCAAGGGAATTATAGCCGTAAAAGTGGTTTTCAAGCGGCTGCCGGTATAGCTTCTTTACTGCCAGAGATCCATGCTATTTTTGCCGGGAATGATCGAATGGCAATTGGTCTTATGCAGGGTTTAGGTGAACAAGGCTACCAAGCAGGTCATGATTATGCTCTCATTGGGTATGATAACTCTGAAATTTCAAGGATGACCTCCCCGCCACTTAGCACCGTTCATGTACCGCTTTTTGATATGGGGCAATTGGCAGCTGAAAAAGTTCTCCAATTAATCACTCAAGGTACCATGACAGAAATTAATGAACGATTGCCAGTTACCTTTATAGAACGGGCATCTTCACAACTTAAGACAACTTACACCAAACAATCTTAATAAAAATCGATTAATATTTTATTCTTTTTCATTCTTAAATAAGAAAAGGAGATTCGTTATGGAAACCGTAAAAATTGGAATGATTGGCTACAAATTTATGGGCAAAGCCCACAGTCATGCCTATCGAGATCTTCCCCTGTTTTTCCCTAAGATCATTCATCCTGAAATGAAAGTGATTTGTGGTCGTGACCATAACGCTGTCGCGGCTGCAGCTAAGCAATTCGGTTGGGAGGAACATACAACCGACTGGAAAACTCTTTTACAAAGAGAAGATATTGACCTTATCGATATCAATGCACCGAGTGATGTACATAAAGAAATAACAATTGCAGCAGCAAAAGCAGGCAAGCATGTTTTTTGCGAAAAACCGTTAGCGCTTACACTTGAGGATTCTAGAGAAATGCTTAAAGTCGTTGAATCTGCTGGGGTTAAACATATGGTCGGCTTTAACTATCGCTTTGCCCCTGCTGTGATGCTGGCTAAAAAGCTTCTCGACGAAGGTAAGCTAGGAGAAATCTATCATTTCCGCGCCTGGTTTTTACAGGATTGGCTCGTAGATCCGAACTTCCCGCTAGCCTGGAGACTGCAAAAAGATATTGCTGGTTCAGGGTCTCATGGAGATCTGGGGGCCCATCTTGTCGATTTGTCTCATTATCTAATCGGTGATATTACTGAGGTTATTGGAATGAATGAAACATTTATTAAAGAAAGACCAATTCCTTCTCAAATGACTGGTTTATCTGCTAAAGGCAGCGATAGTGATGGAAAAGGCGAAGTAACGGTTGATGATGCTACCCTATTTTTAGCCCGTTTTGCTAACGGAGCTTTAGGAAGCTTTGAGGCTACACGATTTGCTACAGGGCACCGCTGTAAGAATTCTTTTGAAATCAACGGCAGTAAAGGAAGCGTCATCTTTGACTTTGAACGCATGAATGAACTTCAGGTTTATTTTGCTGATGATAGAGATGATGTCCAAGGCTTCCGCCGCGTCTTAGCGACTGACCCTTCCCACGCTTTTGCGGAAGCATGGTGGCCGCCAGGACATACGATTGGATATGAACATACGTTTATTCACGAAGTAGTTGAACTTATGGAGTCATTCCGAGAAGGTCGCCAGCCCGTTCCAAACTTCCGTGATGGCGTAAAGTGCCAAGAAGTTTTGGAGGCGGTTGATTTATCGATAGAAAAACGTCAATGGATTCGTATATCTGAAGTATAAAAAAATAAAAATTAAAGGAGTGCTCTAATTATGAAAAAAAAGGCATTAATCGTCTGGGGCGGATGGGATGGCCATCAACCAGATCAGGTAGCAGAAATCTTTAGAGGGATACTTGAGGAAGAAAACTTTCAAGTTGAGGTTTCCAATACACTTGACGCTTATGCAGACACGGAAAAGCTGAAATCCTTTGATCTAATTATTCCCCACTGGACAATGGGTAAGATTGAAAATAAATATGCCTTAAATATTTCCGAAGCGGTTATGTCTGGTGTTGGTTTAGCAGGATGCCACGGTGGAATGTGTGACTCCTTCCGCAACAATGTGGATTGGCAATTCATGACAGGCGGGAACTGGGTAGCACATCCTGGAAATGATGGTGTGGAATATATGGTAAACATCAAGCATTCTACAAGTCCGTTATTAGAGGGAATCTCCGATTTTAAAGTTGTCAGTGAGCAGTATTACCTTCATTTTGATCCAGCCGTTGAAGTGTTAGCGACCACTCGCTTCCCAGTTGTTCACGGTCCTCATGCTGCCAATAAAGCAGTTGATATGCCTGTTGTTTGGACAAAACGCTGGGGTCTTGGAAATGTTTTTTATAGTTCATTAGGACACCAAGCTAATATCATTACAATACCAGAAGTTACGCTTATTATGCGCCGTGGATTTTTATGGGCTTCGGAAGGAAAGAAACGAGCTGAAGGTGTGGACGTAGCCGCACTTTATGGAAATGGCCGTGTTTATACAGGTATGGGAGACAGTCAATAATAATTAGATTTTTACATTGACCAAGTATATTAAACCGGAGGAACCAATAATGAAAAGGCTTAAAATCGGTATCATTGGATGCGGAAATATTAGTTCTATATATATGGAAAATTGTCAGAAATTCTCTAACCTTGAGCTTGTTGCCTGTGCAGATTTAGATTTACAGCGTGCACAAGCTCAGGCTGAGAAATTCGGGATTCCAAAAGCTTGTTCTGTCGTGGAACTGCTTTCAGACCCTGAAATTGAACTAGTCATTAATTTAACGATTCCAAAGGCTCATGCCTTTGTTTGTATTCAAGCACTCGAAGCAGGAAAACATGTTTATATGGAAAAACCGCTTGCTGTTACATGTGAGGAAGGTAAACAAATTCTAGCAACAGCCAAGAAGCATCATCTATTAGTTGGGAGTGCACCTGACACCTTCCTGGGTGCTGGTATTCAAACAGCAATCCAATTAATTGAACAAGGAGAAATTGGTGTCCCTGTTGGTGCTTCAGCCTTCATGATTTGCCGTGGACATGAACATTGGCACCCAGACCCTGCCTTTTATTATGAGACCGGCGGCGGACCAATGTTTGATATGGGTCCTTATTATTTAACAGCATTAATAGCACTGTTAGGACCTATTAACCGAATTTCTGGATCCGCTCGTATTAGTTATCCAAAACGAACCGTGATTAGTAAACCTAAAGCAGGAACAGAGATTCAAGTCTCTACCCCTACCCATCTTTCCGGTGTGATTGATTTTACCTCAGGTGTCATCGGGACCATTACAACCAGCTTTGACGCCTTTGGCGGAACATCGCTGCCACCTATTGAAATCTATGGAAGTCAAGGTACGATACTCGTTCCAGATCCAAATACATTTGGCGGTCCTGTTCGGGTAAGAAAACGTGACGAAAAAGAATTTGTGGAGGTCCCGCTGACTTCTGGGTACGATCAAAACTGCAGAGGGCTTGGTGTCGCAGATATGGCCAAGGCGATCCTCGAAGGCGGAAACTATCGAGCCAATGGCGAATTAGCGTACCATGTCCTAGAAGCAATGCACGGACTCCATGAATCATCAGAAAATGGAAAACACTATTTCATGAAAAGTACCTGTGACAAACCTGAATCTGTGTCTGAAGAACTACAGTTTTCTAAGTAATATAGATTACATTTTTCATAGATAAATAAGAGTCTCCCTGTGTTGGGGAGACTCTTCCCTATTTTCTGTGATCAAGTAATTAAATCCTCTCAATTTCCTTAAGTAAATTAGTTCCATTGTTGCGTGTTTTACTGATTAATTCTCATCCATTCAATAAGTTCTGCGATGACAACTTCGAAATCAACAACTGCCGTGCCACTAATCTTGGGCTAATCTCCATATCCCTCACCCGAGTTAGGATCCATTACCAATATATCGATCAAGAAAATTTACCATTGCCTTATAGGCAGTAATTTTATTTTTTTGTTTGTCAATGGAATGGCCTTCGTCTTCAAAGCAAATAAAGTCAACTGCGTGTTGCCGTTCCTTTAGTTTGTTGACCATTTGCTCAGATTCTCTTATGTGGACACGCGGATCGCCCTTCCCGTGAATTACTAATAATGGGGTGGTAATTCGATCTGAATAATTCAATGGATCAATTCTATCAAAAAATTCTCCGTCTCTTTCTATTGTTCCGTATTCACTCTCCCTGTGCTTCTTACGCCATGGACTTGTTGTTTGAAGGAATGTTCTAAGGCTGGACATTCCCACAATATCAATAGCAGCAGACCAAAGCTGTGGATAGTGACTGATGGCAGCAAGAACCATAAACCCGCCATAGCTCCCGCCCATGATCCCGATTTTTTTAGGATCTACGTTCCCCTTCGCCTTTAGCCATTCCACTAAATAAATGAGATCCTTTAAAGCGTCCATTCTTTTTCGGACATCATCCAAATGTGTAAATGTTTTTCCGTAACCTGTACTTCCTCGAATGTTTGGTGTACACACGGCATAACCCTGGTTTAGTAAATACTGCTGAATTGGGTTGTATACCACACGTGCTTGACTCTCTGGCCCGCCATGAATGTATATAACAACAGGATGTTTTTCAGTGGAAACTCTCGGCTTCGAATAAAAGGCAGGAATCTCGAGGTTATCAAAAGAACGAAAGGATATAAGCTCCGGCTCAACTAATTTATGTTCCAGGACTGGTGAACGGGAAACATACGTAAGCCTCTCAGCCTGAATGGTCTTTAGGTCAAGTTCCCATATATCTGAGGGATATGTCGGTCCCTTAAACACATACGCTAGTTTTTGGCTATCTGGGGAAAACTTTAGATTTGATATGACTCCAATGGGAGTTTCCCATGTATAAAGGTAACTTCGATTTATGTCTAAAAGTACTCCCTTTGAAATTCCTCCCACATTTATCGAATAAGCTAACAAATTTTTATCACTATTCATTGCCAAATTCTCAAAATCCCACTTTCCCAGCTCTAGCCACTCGAGATTTTTGGTATTTAAATTTATAAGAGCAAGCCCATAGAATTCTTTGTTTTTATTCGTTAATACATATATATGGTCCGCATCTTTATTAAAATGGGCATCTTTAAAACTTGCTTCCCCTGTATGATCTGTTAACCAGTTCATAGCTCCTGTTGAAAGGTCGATTATGCCCAAATCATTATCTAGAGGGGAATTTATTTTCTGGACCAAAATGGATTTACCGTCAGGAGACCATTTAACCGCTGAAAATATTCCATCACCAGAATTCAAAAGACGAATATCCAACGATTCCAGATTTTGAATATAGATATCAAAAAAGGCTGGATTACGGCGATTACTCGACCAGGCAATCCATTTTCCATCTGGAGAGCTTCCGCCGTAACGGTGTATATGGTCTGGTGAGTTTGTCAACTCGATTAGTTTCCCTTCTCCCTTAAGTAAGTACAATTGCTGATTTTCATTTCCGCCAACATCCATACCAATAATCAAATTAGATTTGCCATTAAGATAGCTAATAAAGGTGATTCTTTCCTTTGTAAAGGAAGTTTGGACAGGCCATCCTTCACACCCTTCCCCTATATTAAGTTCCCAAACCTGTGGCAAACCAGTATAATCTGCGATAAAGCTTAACTTGTGGCCAATTGGATCGTATACTGGATTTTTGGCAAAACGAACATGCAAATACGGTTCTATACCAATGGCAGCCAAAAACATCCCCCCCATCCAATTAAGTTATTTTTTGAATCACTCAGGTGAATATGAAAAAGTGTCATTAAGAAGGATTCATGAACATCTTTTATCAGAATCATAAATATAAGACAGAGATTTATCCTTCCTGATAGAATTGTTCAAATCCACTCGAAGCAATTAGGAAAGCCGTCACCATTCATTGGAAGTGAAGGCATTTTAATATTAATCCTCATGAATACTTGCCTATTCCGCTTCTGGACTAAACCCGTTTTTTGAAACCATAGGATTAACTGGCTCATCATGAAGTTCTTCCTTCAATAACCTTAGAACTAAAGTAACCCTATTAATCCTAACTATGCAAACTTCCCTTCAACCAAGGTCGATGTCGATAGGGACCATTTGGAATTTGGATTAGACTAGTTTTTCCTAGTGGTTCCATCTTGTAAATCTGATCACTCAAGTTTGCATCAAAACCAAGGAGTGGGTGCCCCCCCATTCCGAGGGCTGACGCCGCTAACAGTAATCGTTGTACTAGCATGCCTGCTTCCATTTGTTGGATCCGGTATCCTCTGTAACCCAGTGCCGTTCTGAATGATTCCCTGTCTCCTGCCACATGTAAGCAGAGAGGTATTTGGAGCAAATTCACATTATCTAGAGACATTCCAGATTGCAATTGGAGTCGATAATCACCGAGATCCACCAGTCGTAACGCATGAGCAGCACTGTCATAATGATAGGCACCATTTGGAATACCTTCTACATTATATAAACAGCCATACAAAGAGAGACGAGGCTCGCTCTTCCTATGTGCTTCATCCAAATCATTACGATACGAGAAGGAAGCTATCGCCTCCTGAAGCAGAGCGGCCAGCTGAGGTTGACTTACCTTCCCCAAAACAAAATCCATGTCTGGAGAAAATCGCTTGCGGCAGACCGACGCCAGATCATATGACAACCGGTTCACGTGAGGAAGCTCTTCCGCATGACCGTCACCATTCAAACTCCCTTTCGCCTCGATCAGCCGAAACGCTTGCGTTGAATCAAGCATGGACGCTTCATTCAACATTGTTAACATTGGATACTCTTTAACCCTCCGTGACCGGATGTAATGATGGGGCTGAATCGCTGTTAACTCTCGGCACAATTCGGCGGCAGAGACAAAACCTTCTTTTTCACTCCCTTTAGTAGACCAAATTGTAGGTTCTACTGAAAGCGGGATAACCGCATAAACACTCTCGTCCTGTTCGGAAAGCCCAACTAGATGGTTAATGGCCCGATCTAGAAACTGAAAGTAAACCCCTGATGCAAAGCCAAAACGTTTTGCTACTTCCAGTAACTGTCCGATAACCACACCAGCATCTAACCCTTGCAGACGGTAAGAAAAGTTATTGTATTTAAAGAAATTTTTCCAAAACATGGTTGACACAAATACAGTTCCAAAGCAGGAAGATATATCACAGCGGTTACCAAGAGCACGGGCGATATATGAATCGAAATTTCCTTCTCGCAACAATACCAAGCGGTGATGGGCGACATCATAATGGTACATCCCAACAGGCGAATCCTCTACCTTTAGATAAACGTATAATTCGTTTGGATACAATGCCCCGCCGGAAGGAGCGAATCGCCGATATGACTGTACTAGATTCGCCGTTTTATCTTTGGAATCCAAGGGAAAGACTGACTGGCTAACTTGAGTAAGGCCGTATACATACCAGAGGAAATGACCGAACTTACGAAGATCAGGCTTTGCGGGTGGTTCTTGTCCTTCAAGTGTCAGCGGTACTTCTAGAGAAAATGGTACCTCAGGTAAACCACTGTAGAGCTTATAAGAAAGTGGCGCATCTTCCCAATCCACTTCCCAGTTAGGCACACTTGCCTTATCAATGTCAAAATGCAGATTGTGTAAAAACTCGTCTAGACTCATCCTCCTTGCCTCCTAGTTCGCCTCTTATGGAAACGGATGCGGATGTGGGTTTAATTGTTCAAGTGTCAGCGGTTGTTTTGAAAATCCGAGTTCCATCGGTACCCTGAGAACACGCTCCAGCCCAGTTACACGGGTAAGATGTTGTCCGAATGTCATCGGCAGCATCCCCGGAATCAGCACTTTCACGCAATACAATCCGTTCCGTTTCAATTCTGGTGCCGTCTGGTCCACCACAATCACATCAAGATTTAATGGGCGAAAAACTTTAAGTATGTCCAGCAGATCATCTGTAAGGTCCGTATGCCCCGATTTCCACTTGAATTCCTCGGCAAATGTTCGCAATGGACGATTATCTTCAAGTAAAAAATCCAGGCGATCTTCCGCTTGCGGCAAACCGTACAGCATTCCATGATCATCCATCTGTTGCACCAGAGATGAATCTTGCAGCATTCGGCTATACTCTTCCTGGTTAGACTCCAATTTCTCATCAAGCGTCAGCATCATGCCTGCCAACTCATGAACCGCACTTTTTACCGCCCTTACTGGGTCGAGATGTGCGCCAGCGGCACAGATGAGATTCACTCCCTTTTGCTTCCTGTTTTTTGCAATCGCACAAATACTTGGTATTCCGTGCTCCATCGTCGAGTTATACAAATAAAGATCATATCCCGCGACCGACCGCATACGTTCGATCATTAACTGCAATTCTTGGTCATTTGCTGAGGATGGGTCAAGACGCGGCAGGTTCAGCTGCGCGTACCAAGTCATTAGAAATGAATCACGCTCCACCACTTCCATAATTCCGTAAAAAATAGACTCCTCCAAACTTCCGCCTAATGCACATCCGTTGGAAGTTTCATAGACAAATCCACGCTGGCCGCAGCCCAAGCTGTAATAGGCTAGCAATTCTGGCACAAGAATCGGACGCTCCTCCAAAAACGAATAACCCCATACCCAATTCATTGGTCGTTCAGGATTAAACGGTTGAAAAGGAAAACCATGCTGCTCATACTGTTCCTTTGCATGCACACCTACTTTCAAAGGATTGAGTGCATTATTTTTCAAATTGCTGAAACTATCAAAGACGACTGTACGTTTCCCGCGTGGCTCCAGACCGCAGTACCGCTCGAGGCCTTCTAAAATGGCAGTCAACTCACTTACCTCATATGAATTTGTCCTGCCTGCTGTTCCCTCATCCCCCTCGAACAAAGGAAGATTCACACTGACATCAGCAAATGGCGGCAAGAGGTCAACCATTTTACCATTCAAAAGGCCCGTTCGATGATCTAGGTAGTCTTTAACTAAAACTTTATTCAGATCATCCAACGAACGGCAGCGGTAACTGTCCAGGCTGATCTTCGGACTTGGCTGCAATGAGATTTGAGCAGCGTCCTCCGAATCGTCTGGTAGATGGCTGCAAACCGGACACAGCGGGTCAGGAAGAAAGGAATGCCATGAACTCTTTAATGTTTTCAAATTAATTAAACATACCTGTTCTTCCGAAAATGCTTGATCCCCCTGCAAAATTCGCTGTACCTCTGCCCTGATCTGGTATGACAGCTGCAAGAGTCCTGTGGAGGATGCCCAGCCTTCAGGCTGCATACCTCTGTATTCCTTCAGTCTCTGCTTCATCTCCCACATCTCTTTACGGTCGCGTCCAGCCATGAGACGTCTCATATCCGCACACTGAGAACACCCGGGCGTCCCTGGTCGAATTAGCGGCCCCACTAAACCCTTTCCATATGAAACGAAGCCTCGCAGCCAGGGTGTGCCTGTTAGTCGAAATATCTCTTCTGCCTTTTGATGAACAGAAGGATTCCAGGCATCCTGAAGCACCAGTGCCAAATCAGTTTTTTTCGGTACAACTGCCTCGAATTCGGTCTGGCGAACTACATGGTAATGAGCGAACAGTTCTTCGCATACACTGTCCGCCACCACCCCTTCTCCAACAACCAACACGACAGCGCTCACCTAGATTCCTCCTCTCGAAGCAACACACCAAACACCCCTGCCAATCCTTCTTTCAAAAATGGTTCTATTTCTTGTTCGAACACCGAAAGCCGCTTATGATCTCGTTCCAAGACTTCCATAGCGGACTGCAAGTTCTCGGATTTTATCCTCTCTTCACAAGCAGGGATTACTAAGCTTAGCGGCACCATTTCTTCCAGAAGCAAGGAAGATACATCAAACACTTGCGCCGTTAGGCAAGCTTCTGGGTTTTGGACTTTGGTAAGTGCCTGTAGTAACGTATTGCGTAACGCCATTGTTATATTTAAATCTACACTACGATACCATCCCTGACTCGTACCGAGCCATATCACAGGGAAACCTGACACTTCCTCACCTAAACCGATAACTGGTGCCCCCTGCATTGTAGTCAGCGCATGCAAATAAAACCGGCAGCGCTCATCTTCTACAGCACTCAACTGCACCCGAGAGACAGTTATCTTCTGATTACGCTGTTGATTGTTAAGCTCTTCGGCCAAACACTTTTGCAACCCGCGGCAAACTCCTTCCGCAAACGTTTCCCCAGTCCCAACCCCAACAAATTCCTGCAAATCTAGCATTCTACCCTCTACTTCCTGATGTGGAAGTAGCCTCGTAGCGAGCAAATCGACCATTCGTGACGCATAGGCTTCAATCCCAGCAAAACCGGCTTCCCTTCGAGCCTCCTCATGTGTCAGTCCTGAACAGACAATGTCTCCTAACAGCTTAGCCGGTCCGTCAGATAAAGGGTCGACTGCCTGAACACGACACTGAGCTAACGGAAGTTGCTTTAAATTTCCCTCCTCCCAAATATGGAAAATCCCTGACTCTTTTGATGTCAATTGGTGGAAAAAAAGTAGCAATTCACTCGGCTCACCACTGCTTAATCCCTGTTCAATCCGCCTATCGAAATCTTCTACCCATTCAGTCGATATTCGTCCAGTCACCAGTGGATGGGGAATAAACGAGTGCCAGTGTCCTTCCAACGTATCAAGATCAAGCAAATAGAATTGATTCTTTTGTTCCAGTTCTGTTACTCCTGTAACCTCTTTAAACAATTCAAATACGATTACATTGGCCAACATTGCTCCGGCAGTGGAAGAGAAAGCAGTAATTTGCTGGTCCTTGAATATCACAGATTGGTGCAAGCGGCGCCAAGCAGACTCCCAGCTCGCCTCAGAGTCTGGATTCACTAACGGACCCGCTATTCCCACCTGCTGTAAGCAAATAGCAGGGAGGAATGCCTTTTTCTCTTCCCCACAAACCGTATGAAGAAGCCGCAACTCCTCTAAATTGCCTTCCTGTGACACATACAAAATCGAATCAAACGGCTGCACACACTCCCGCCAAAAACTTACCCCATCGTCCTTCAGGCTGACCTCCTCTACCTCCACCTCAGGGTCTGTCTTACGGGCATGTGCCACGAGTTCCGTTAACCGCCGTCTATTAGTCGGTACCGTGTCAGTGATTAACAATTTGAACTTGGGCAATCCGGATTCAATTAACGAAGAAACTAACGAAACAAAAAAAGGACCTGAGCCAACTGCCAACACTTTGGCCTGACGATAGGTTTGAAAACGGTACGCTCCCGAATCGACAAAACTGTCGACAAATTCAATTTGAAAAGCATGCCTTTTAAGAACCTGATCCTCCAATTGATGCGAATGATCTTGACTTACATCACGGACAAACCCATTTCGATACAGCACTTCTGCAATTTCATATACTCGATCTCGGTATGGGCCCGGCAATCCCTCTGTTAAATTCCCCAAAGTATATTCCCCGTTGAACATCGGTATCAGCTTTTCAACCCACTGATTGATCGTACTGCCTTCCATACGGAACGAGCTAATGTTGTTCCGAAAATACACACCGTTGTTTGAATCGGGGAGAAAAAACGTGTCCCTTTTCACTTTCAGACGCATAGAAGGGTTCAAACTTGTCATTTCGCTCCTCCTTAGCCGTAGCTTTACTCCATTCTGTAACATCACTTCACTATAATTCTATGTACCGCAATTTGTCCCTTATGTCTAACCTAAAAGAGAAGAGCCCCTACAAAAACTCATGCAGGGACTGTCTCTTCTCCTTAACAATCAGTTTTACATCAGAAAAATCGAACGATTAACCGCCGCACCGACCTCCACCGCAACGATGGCCGCCGCCACAATTAGAGCAATGAGAGCAATTAGAACACCTAAAGCAACTAGAGCAACGGAAACAACTAGAGCAGTTAAAGCAGTTAAAACAGTTAAAACAGCTAAAGCAACTAAAACAACTAAAACAGCGGCCAAAACCACCAATACCCCCAATACCACCAATACCGCCAAAACCGCCGAATTGTCGGGACTGATCATCAATGTAGTATTGGTTATAGTCAAAAGGAACTGCCTGACTCGCTTGGAAATCGCCAACATTCAACATTTGGAGATCATTTTGGAAAGGATTCATTTTCATACCTCCGTCTATTTTAAATCAACAATTTGTGCCATCACATGAAAAGGGGAACAGAACAAATCAGAAAAATAGTGTGTTACAGGTGAATTCACCGATGCTTCAAGTACTCTCTCCATCAAAATATGAAAAATGGGTGGGTATTGCCACTGATTCAAAAGCCTATTTTTATGGGACATCCATTCAAATTACTAGATTTAAACTAAAGTACTAGGGAACTCAATAGGCAGCGCAGAAGGACTACCACACAAAATGGCCCATATTGAGTCAATGGTGCATTTTTAGTGACGTAGTTTCATACATAAGAAAAGTGCATTATTTACAGATGCTATAACATCGTGTCCAAGGAGGAAAATCATGATACAACAAACAGTAACAATCAACAGAAATGCAGGTTTATATGCTCAGCCGGTCAATCAATTAGTTCAAAATGCTTCTCGATTTAATGCTGATATCTTTCTTACTTATAAAGGACGGAAGGTTAATGTAAAATCGGTACTCGGTGTTTTATCGTTAGCGATCCCTAAACAGGCAGAAATTATATTAGAAGTTTCCGGGGACGATGAAATAGAAGCACTAAGAGAGGTAATTCATACGTTGGAAATGGTTGAGTAGGAAGATTTCAATTGGAAGACAGGAAGAGGCTGGTTCTCCTTTGTTCCAGCCTCTTCTACATAAGTACCAGGCACCTAACATACTATCTTAACGTTAAGGACTTGCTTATATACCCTCGATCCCGGTGATACAAAATAATTGCAATCACTAAGATTCCAGAATCAATCCAAATAGAGGTGTTCCCTAAGTAGGTGGTGGAAAATGTCCCTGTTAATGCTCCAAATAAAAAAGAAAGAATGATCACAAAAAATTCTTTGAATTGTTTTCTGGCTTCATCATTATCTTCTTTTAAGGCCAAATAGGCTGCTTGGGTTGCCGTCCGAAGATTTCCTGTTGTCATGGTTGAATTGTAAGCCCATTTGTCGATTTTATTAAAAGTAGAAATTTGTAAAGAAGATACAAATGCGATACATACAGTTACTACGATGTTCGGCACACTTCGTGGTAATAGACCTACAATAATTAATACAAGGCATTCTAAGATAAGAATTGACCTTCTATAGCTGTGTAGAACTTGTCTAACACGAGGAATTTTAGCCATTTCTGAAACCAAAACACCTAAGATAAATGCTAATATGGGCGGGATATAAAGTAGCGAGCCAAGCCAATCCCTGTTCGCTGCTTTTACAGCGAGCAGGACCATATTTCCTGTTTGGGCATTGGCAAATACGCCGTCTCTGCTGATAAAAGTATAGGCATCTAAAAAACCTCCAACGACCGCTAACAAAATACCCAAATAAAATGAGTTGGACGATAATGAGGGGATTTTATCTTTCACTATACGATCTCCTTGTTTCAATTTACTAACCTCAATAGTATTTCCTAGATGGTTTGAGAAAACGGCAATATTAAATCCTGATTTTCTTAAAATATCATGAATTATAATGAAAAGTTCCCGCATTTTTGACAATAAACGAAAATTTAATTGTTCAACACGGGAATTTGAGGTGAAATTTTTATTATTTTCCTAAAAAAATTCAGGCGTTTTTGCAGTTTTAGAATTTATGAGCGAATTTTTATAGTTAATGGGCGAATTTTTGCATTTTATGAGCGAATTTTCGCATTCAATGGGCGAATCGCGAAATTTATCAAAGTTTGGAATTTCTATCAGCGAATAGAAGGATTCCAAAGAAAAAGGGGCTAACCCAATTAGTTAGTCCCCGGTTTTACAACCCATTATTATTGATTATTCCTCATCCAATCGATAAGTTCTGCAATCGCATCCTCAAAATCGACAGCCGCCGTCCCGTCTTCTGGAATTTGCTCCATGCAATTATCGTATTCATCCAGCCTGACTATTAGTTCCTCCATACTTTCATCTGTGCTTTGTTTCTTTGAATGATATTTTTTGGCTTTATTTAAAAGGTCATTGAACTGATCATCCTCACCAATTTCGTCAACCAAACTCCATACCTCTTGTAACACCGACTCCAATCTTTGTACCGATTCGTGCAACTTTTGTAATTTCTCAATTGAGTTTTCCATTATAGTACTTCCTTTCTTTCTAAAAATGCAGCTCGTCTGTTTTATCCGATCCTTAACTCAAACATATTATTTTCATATCCAATAACAACTATGAAAAAACATTCGATCATCCTTCCACAGCATTTTTACCATAAGAATGATTAATGCGGAGAATAGAAAAAGAAATTTTTGGCACTGGACCCGAGCACGATGCTAGAGGAAATACAAATGTTTTCGAGTATCACGAAAGCTTGGCGGATATTGCCACCATCCTTGCTTTTCTTGTCGTCGCATTCCGTGTTTTCTTTATATTTAAAAAGAAAGAGTTTCATAAGGCTTCACTTGTGATGTATTGTCTGCTTACCTTAATTTGTTCTGCCAAGCATCCTTGCGGTTGGGTACTTTGGCGGGAAAATGGTCTATGATCAGGGTGTTGGTGTCAAAATGGATGGAAAATATGTAAATCCTCCTAAAACAGAAGCATTCAATCACGATAATTAATAAATTTTTTTCATACCTTCATACATTAAAAAAGCTTGGTATCTCAAAAATCCAAGCTTTTTTATTTGACCATTTGATATTATCAGGTTTCCCCTGTCTAAAAAAAAACGCCTTAGGCGTTTAATAATTGCACTTTGGACATGGTTGAAACCGATTTTTCCCATGTCCGCATTGTCTGCACTTGTCTGAGTATTGTTTACTATTTTTAAATTTCCATTGTTCATACGTGATGCCATGTGAACCTTCATCGTTTAAGTACTTAATATAATCATTCCCATAAGGATAGATCAACAACATCACCTCCAGTGCTTACTATAAATGTATGCGCTTACATCGACTAAAAACACTGAAAATAAATAAAAAAAAGTGTCAGGCACCAACCATTTTCTGAAAGGGCCAAACACTTTCGCTGCATAAGATGACGGACCTAAAAAATTAGGACCAACCGTGTTAGGTTGATCCTAGTCCCATACTACTGATAATAATTCTTCACCATTTCTCCCATGACCCAGTTCGTTCTGGCACCTGTCACTCCACTGCTAGGGCAATGAAGGCTACCACTTGTTAAGTCAGCTACAATCGCTTCGACAAGTGGTTGATGGACGTGCTCTGGTCGCTCGAAACTCCATTGCTCCGTTCCGCTCGCTGTAGTTAAAACAATGGGCTCGTTTCCGAAAGTGGAAAAGGTGATTTTCCCTCGGCTCCCCACGATTTCATTTCTATCGACATTTTCAAAAGCAGTAAAACACCAATTTCCGACACCATGGACGCCAGATTCAAACCGATATGTACCTGTTACAATATCTTCGGCACGATAATAGCCTGCTTGATTGGAAGCAAATCCTTGCACAGACGTAATCGGTCCAAGTAAAAAATCTAATAGATCAAGCGTATGGCTGGCTAGATCAAAAAATAGTCCCCCGCCTGCCAATTCCGGTTGAACTCGCCATGGAAGATGTTGTGGGTCCAACACATCTTCCGTAGCTTTTTGATATTGTGTTGATGATACAAACCGTACATCACCAACTGCCCCATTCTCCAACAGCTCTTTTATTTTTAAAAATCGCTGTTGTGCCCTCCGATAGTAAGCTACATATAATGGGACTCCTGCCTCCTCACAAGCACCAATCATTTCCTGGCATTCATCGAAATTGCGGGCCATTGGCTTTTCTACATAAACAGGTTTCCCTGCCTTTGCTGCCTTGATTGTATACTCCTTATGGGATCCTGGCGGTGTTGCAATATAGATAGCATCTATCTCAGGATCGTTTATAAGTTCATCCGCATTATCATACCACTTTGGTACATCGTGCCGGTTTGCATAATCTTTGGCAAGTCCCCCCGTTCTTCTCATAACGGCAACCAACTCAGAATTATTAATTTTTTGGAATGCTGGACCGCTTTTCACTTCTGTTACATCACCGCATCCAATGATCCCCCAACGAACTTTATCAAACTTCATCGCACTTAATCTCCTTATTTGCCACAGCACTTTTTATATTTTCTCCCGCTTCCACACGGGCACGGATCATTTCGCCCTACTTTATTTTCCGTTAAAATTGGACCGTTTTGGGAAATTCCACTCTGCTTGCTTTCATTTCTAAATTCTATTTCTCTTCCAAGTGCTGCAAGCTTCCAATCCATTAATTCAGGATGTGGCTCGCCTAAAATGGAATAATAACTATAAACCGTCTGTTCAATATCTACGAGGCTTGAGAAGTATTCCTTTTTCATATGATCTCTAATTTCAGGAAGAGCATCTATAGAAAGCTGATGACAGAGTGCTTCGATCAGCATATCCTGGTCTTCAAGTTCATCTGAATATTGATAGGCTTCTCTCAAAACCTGAACCGCGAGGTCTGATTTAATATTTTCGATAACGGAACTAGCAAAAATAATCGAATCCGATTGCTTTAAATAAGGACTAACCCCTTCGACCACCTCATCGGATTGAAACCGAATTAACGCCGATGCAACTTCTTCTAACAAGATATCTTCATCACAGTCTAATAAACTGGATAGAAATGGGATATGCTTGTCTAGTTTCAGCAATCCAATCATATACACCGTCAAGATTCCATTAAATGAAAACCAATCCTCTTTTAATTCTTCTTGGATAATCACATCGATTTTCTCTTCGGTAATCCAGCCATTTTGAACGATGCATGCAGCCATTTTTTTAGCTTGTATGTAAAGTGGATGTTGATAAGAATCGACTTGGTCAAGAGTATTTATTGTATTTGCATATTTATTCCAAACTTCTTCTTCCATTCCGTTTACGATTAGCTCATAAAATGACCAACGATCCTCACCAATGTATCTTTGCAGTTGCTCTCTATATTTTAGAGCGAGCTTTGGATCAATACGCTCAAACAAATTCACCGCTAAGTGGATCTTGGACTTGTCCATTTTGGGAATATTTTCTAGTAAAACTTTGACAGCGTCTTCATTGATTTTCATGTTTTCTATGTAGATTAAAATAGAGGATTGCTTGTCCTGGTTTTTAAAAGCTTCCGTCAATAATTCGATTGTCCATTCTTCTGGAACGTTTGGATAATCGTGTAATGCATGAAGCACCGTTTCTTGAATTAATATATCATTGCTAATCAAGTGTGGTTTAATTTTTTCTAAAAATGTCAAAATGTAATCCCCTCCACTATACATTTGATCAAACTCAATTTAATTATATTCTTTTTAGTCACCAGCTCCAAACAAGATTGTTTCTTAATTAAACAAAAATTATGCCATGAAAATATTTCATACAAAGTGAATCTTACATCAGCTCGAATTTCATCTTTTCATACCTTTTATTCTAATGATTTTAAAGAATAAAGAACCCTCATGAGTACATTATAAAAAAGGCTTGACCATAAACAACTTACAAGGGGGATTTTTATGAGCGACTTTTTAGGATTATTCGGTAATGATAAATCACAAAACACTGAAAGTGAAAATAGCCAAACCACTATGAGCAATCAAGGGAACGATCCCAGTACAAGTACCCAAGATACTAAAACTGACGGCTCTCTCCAGCTTCATAAAGAAGAGTTAGACATTGTAAAGAATAATGTCGATGCTGGACAAGTAGTTATTTCTAAAGATGTTGTTGAAGAACAAAGAACTGTCGACGTTCCTGTAATGCACGAGGAAGTTGTCATAAAAAGAACACCGTTGAATAACGAACGTAGCGATGGATCCACTTTATCTCAGGAAACCATTACGATTCCTGTTACCCAGGAGCAAGTTGAGGTAAACAAGTATACGGTTGCGACCGAGGAGATTTCTGCTTCGAAACGTCAAATTGAGGATACTCAGAAAGTCCAAGAGACACTCAGACACGAAGAGGCTCATGTTGATACAACCGGAGGTGTCGATATCGTATCCGACGGGTCAAGCTTTAACGATATAAATAATAGCTAAGAAGAAAATCGCAAGCGCCCGTTTAGCGGCGTATGGACTGGAGCACTTTGACTGAGATAAAGGAAACACGGAGAGCGCTAGCGATCCGATGTTGACTTATCGTAGGGAAAAGGGCGAAGTACACTAGCCGCTGGGCCGCTTGTGCTAGACAATTATCTAGGTTCAAAAACTTATACTTTCTTATTCTGAAACAAAAACACCTTTTCAATGGAGGGAGAGATTAAGTTGACTGAAAAGAAGAACGACCATCGAGAAGATAAAACGCTTCAACTACATAAGGAAGAATTGCAGGTCAACAAGAAGTGGGTTAAGACGGCTGATGTTAGAGTATATAAGAAAACGTATACTGTGGAGAAACAAATTGTCGTCCCTATAATCCGTGAAGAGCTAATTATTGAGAAAAAGATATTAAATCCAGAAAGTGGACCAACTACACAAATTGAAACCATTCATATTCCTCTAAGCGAAGAGCATATTGAGGTCATATTAAACCAAACTATCCTTAATGATGTAGAAATTTTTAGGAATCAGTATGAAGAGATTATTCAGATTAACGAAAATGTGAAAGAAGAAAAAGTCCAAATAGATACAATTGGAGATGTAAAAGTAGTGGTTGATGATAAATTGTAGAAAGGTATAATAATGAAAAAACTCGCTAAATTTTTCTTCTACAGAATAGGACCTTTTAGACATAATAAATACTCCCCAATAAGTAGCCAGATTTTTTATTTTTAATCTGTCTACCTATTGGGGAGCATATCAGTATTGGCGAGTTTTTTCATTATGATTCTATGTTAAATTAATATGTTAATCCATGACCAAGTTTATAGATATTCCCATCGCTATCTTTATAAGCATAGTTAAGTCCTTCAGGCATATATTCGTCCTTGACATAACCCGGTACATCATTTCTTGACACGCACTCACCATTTTCATCAACCGCAATGACCGCTTCACTCGCTGGCAATGTCAACGGTAACACACCTACTGGTGAGCTATTGCCCGCCATAACCTCATACTGTGCCTTAAAGTAGGTATCATATCCAGCGATCAATGCATCTGCCAATGGTTCAACATTTCCAAGGATCCATGGCAGAATGACATTAACACTCATGATTACTTTTCCACCACGAATATGGATACTGTCGGCCACTTCCTTTAAATGATTCATCCCACTCAATGTCGTTTCTTGATAGGATGTACCATCCAAAGCAGTTACCGTTTTATCTTCGCATATTTCAAGTTCCAATAGTCCTGGTGTCGCATTGAAATAAGCTCCAGATTTTGGACTTAAAAACAATATAGCTACATCAGCTTCTTCATAGTTATCGGTCAAAGTAAATTGACCAAGCTCTTGACATTCCTGTCTAGCTTTTTCAGTATATGAAGTTGCTCGTTCTGTCTCCTTATGGAAAACTTCCACATAAACCTTCTTACCCTCAAGCTTTTCAGTTGTTAAAGGTAATGTCTGCTTCTGATTCTTAAGCACAGTTACCGATTTTTTATGCGCTTCATAAGCAGCTTCCCAGTTTGCTGGATTTTTCACCGCTTCAGATGCATGGTCCGGTGAAACATACGTACGGTCATCAAATAGTCCTAAAGCAAACATTTCTGTAAGCAGTCGTACATTGGCTTCATTAATCCGCTTCTCACTGATCCATCCCTTTTCGATCGCTTTTTTTAGGTTTTCAATATCATTAGTGTCAGAAATAAGATCTGTCCCCGCATTAATCGCTTTAGCAAAACGTTCCGCCTCGCTTAAAGTTTCAACGCCCCAGCTCATTTTACTTGTGACGCCGCTGTCGCTATTAATATAACCCTTGAACCCTAGTTTTTCTCTAAGGATCGTATTTAAGAAATAATGATTAAATGTAAATCCAACCTCTTCGAAAGGAATGTCTTCTCCTTCGAATTCTTGAACCACACTTTTCTTGATACTAGGAATCGAATAATATGGCATCATGGATGAAGTCCCATGTTCTACCGCTGCACGAAACGGAGGCAGGTGGTACTTTTCTAGGCTTCCTGGAGTTGGGTACAGGTTCCATTTACCCTCTTCATAATGTGGATCAAATCCATTTTCCCTTGGTCCACCGCCAGGAAAATGCTTGGTCGTCATAGCAATACTATGATTACCGAGGGTCTTCCCTTGAAAGCCGTCAATGACGCGGCCGATAACATCAGAAATAAATTCTGGGTCTTCACCGAATGTACCATATATCCGCTGCCATCTCGGGTCCGTAACAGTATCCGCCATATACATATATCCTTTTCTTATTCCAACCGCATCCCACTCATCATGTGCGATTTGGGCGAATTGGCTAATAAGTGAGGCATCACCGCCATTTTTCATATCTCCTTTTGCCGCTGCAGCAAGTCCTAACGTTCCAGGCCAAGTGGAAAAAATCCCAGCTGCATCATTCATACCAAAGATGAATTCAGTATTTTCGTTTCTTGAATTCGATGCGATTAAACATGGAATACCAAGACGTGACCCCTCACATACTTCATTCATGGTATTCACCCATTCTGCCATTTCGGATGGGCTCCAATTGTCTCTTAGAATAAAGTGGCGCAAATGCATGTTTTCAATCGTATGCGTGGTACCATATACTTTTGCCAAAGCAAAAATAGTTTCTCCCTTTTCAACAATTCCTTCATCTAACACGCCATCATGGCTTGTCTTACTCTTATCTTTTTGAGAAAGACCCATCTGACGAGAATTAATAAGCATCATGCCGACCTTTTCATCGGTATTCATCAATGAGACTAGGTTCTCTGCACGTTCTTTCGGACTCAAGCGCCAATCCTTATAAGGTTCTAATTTCCCGCTGTTATTCAGATCTTTAAATTTTAATCCATCAACTTCAATAATGTTCTTGACTCTAACTTCTAAATTCGGTTGTTTATGGTTAACTTCCATTTGAATGCCTCCTTAACTTGTTCATCCCCATCTTTCGAGAATAGTTGGGACAAGTGATAGATTCATGTTAGCAATTTGAGTTCGTTTCCACATCCATTATTGTTAACTTTTATATAAAATTGCACACTATTTTAAAATATTTTTTATAAAAAAAATTTATTTAGTAATTTGAATCCAATTTATGAAATTAAAAAGATAACGTTAGAAGAGGCAATGATTTTAATTATGCTCCTTTTTTTCTAATGGTTTGCTCCCTTTATACTCTGTAGCTGTCATTCCATTTATTTCTTTAAATACTTTACAAAAATAATTATAGCTGCTAAAACCCACTTGAATACCAATATCTGTAATAGATAAATGACCCTGTTCCATAAGAAAAATTGCCTCTTCGATCCGCTTTTTATGAATATAATCAATGACACTTATATTCAATTCTTTTTTAAATTTCTTCGCAAGATATGCTCGATTAAATCCAATTTCAGCTGCTACAGATTGCACATTTATAGTTTCCTTGAAGTGGATATTTATATACATTAATGCTTTCCTTACAACTGAACTATATCCATTAACAGCAAAATTCTTAACCGCATCACAATATTCTTCAATCATACTGAAATTTATCGCATCTAAATCGGACATTGCTACCGCTGCCTCAATCTTAAGTGCGAATTTTTCCGAAATAGCATGTAAATATTGAGGTTCAACCCCTCCCTTAGCAGCAGCCAATCTATTCATAGTATTACTTGAAAAGCTAAGATTTTTTTTCGCCCGTAAAGGATTCCCTGGAACTCTATAGGAAAAATCACCTGTGAATTCAATCAAAGCTTTCATTGCATTTTCTTTATCCCCAGTTTCGATAAAATGTAAAAATTTCTTTTCTGCCTCATACCTTAGCTTAACTTCTAAACCATCTTGGCCATAATCCTGCGGCTGTACATCCGGTTGATTTTGCCCACTATGCTTTTTTGTCGTACTGAAATGGGAGTCAACTCGCGGATTCGCTAATAGATTCACTAACAAATCGCCAATTGCTATGTATGATTGTCCCAAATAGGGTAAGGATTTATAAAAATTCTCCAATGGTTTTACCCAATTATTTTCAAGATGATTTTCCCTCATCGCATTCCAGATAAAATGGTCAGTGACCCGCTCATTCAAGAAAGGCCCAACCAAAACCATTCCTTGAAACAGTTCTTCCTCGTTTATAGGCATCGCCATATACGATAGTTGGAATGAATCTGTATGAATACAAAAACTGTTTTTATTTGCCTTTTCTAAAGCTTTTTTAAGATCCAAATAGATTTTCTTTCGAGCTTCTGCAAAAATTAGGGGTTCACTATCATCAGATATGTGCAAAATCGTTTGAAATTGATGATCGACCGCTTGTACATCAATATTAAAGGCATTTTTAATTAGCCAACATTTACTTATCAGTTCATCCACTAATATCACCCTTCAGAATCCTTTAAAACTATGTAATAAAATCAAAGTAAGAATGTAATCCACTGAAAATCCAGCAAAATTTAAATACTATAAATTCATTGCTTAGACTAACTATCTCTCCGGAAATCACGAAACTATCTTGATTTCAGAGGATTTTCTTTTTGTTTTATTATAGAAGATTATGCAAAATTATCAAACTTGAACGATCTCTTAAGACTCTTGAGGCATGGGCAGATAAATGGTTATAGATTAAAGAACCTCTCCATAATTTTATTATGGAGAGGTTTTTTACTGTTGCTGAATGCTCTTGAATATTAAAAAAAAAACACCTTTATCATTTAACTAAGATAAAGGTGCTTAAATAACTCTATTTAAAAATACGTATTAATAATCTGTTTTTAAACAGTCGTTTTCCAGTCCGCAGCAAATTTTTCAATCCCTTGATCTGTTAATGGATGTTTTGATAATTGCTCAATTACCTTGAATGGAATCGTTGCAATATGCGCACCTGCCATTGCTACACGGGTTACATGATCTGGATGACGAACAGATGCAGCAATGATTTGTGAATCCAAGTTTTGAATCTGGAACATCTTAGCAATTTTTGCGACTAATTCTACACCATCTTCGTTAATATCATCCAAACGGCCTAAGAATGGTGAAACATAAGTTGCACCTGCTCGTGCAGCGAGCAATGCTTGGTTCACACTAAAAATCAAGGTAACGTTGGTTTTTACACCTTTTTTCGTTAGATAACGGCAAGCCTCTAATCCATCTAACGTCATTGGAAGTTTAATGGTGATATTTTTATCGCCACCGTTAATTTTAATAAGTTCGTTTGCTTCCGCAATCATTTGATCAGCAGTTAAAGCATTAGGCGTTACCTCGGCAGATACAGACTCAACCTCAGGTACAGCATTAAGGATTTCAGCAATACGGTCTTCGAATTTTACTCCCTCTTTCGCCACTAAAGAAGGGTTGGTTGTTACTCCTGATAACACACCAATTTTATAGGCCTTTTTGATATCCTCTAGGTTTGCAGTATCGATAAAAAATTTCATAATCTTTTTCCTCCAATATTAATAAAATAAATACTTTTTTTAAATCTTTTCGACAGCATGTCCACCAAACTCATTTCTTAATGCTGCTACAACTTTACCTGTAAAGGTATCATCCTCTAGAGAACGATAGCGCATTATTAATGACATTGCAATGACTGGTGTTGCTGTTTTTAGATCTAAATCTTCTTCTACTATCTATTTTCCTTCACCTGAGGAATGCTTAATCCCTTTAATTTCTTCTTAATTTGGATATTTCAAAAAGCATTTTCAGTCAATTCCATCAGTCAGGAACGAATAATCGAAGGTTTTTTCTTATTTAGCCAAATGTAAAATCTGTATAACATCTTCTTCATGTAACTTAACAAAATTGCCTAGTGGTCCTCTTTCTGTTCCCTTTTTAGCCATTTCCTCCAAGTGCTCTTCACCAATACCAGCTTCTTTCAATGTTACTGGCATACCGATGGAGCTAAAGAATTGTTCTATTTTCTTGATTCCTGCTAAAGCGGTTTTTTCTAAATTGTTTAAGTCAATTTCTACATCCCAGACTCGATTAGCAAATTGAACAAATTTATTTACATCATGTTTATATACATGCTTCATCCAGGCTGGGAATACAATCGCCAAACCTGCTCCATGTGCAATATCATAAATGCCGCTGATCTCATGTTCAATATCGTGGCTTCCCCAATCACCAACTCTTCCTGTCCCTAACAAATCATTATGTGCAATTGTGCCTGACCACATAATCTCAGCTCTTGCATCGTAATTGGTTGGGTCCTCGATTACTGTATGTGCATTATTTATAATGGCTCGTAATGCCCCTTCACACAATCGATCTGTTAATTCTACATTCTTTTCATTGGTGAAATATCTTTCTAAAATATGCGCCATCATATCTGTGATCCCGCATGCTGTTTGATAAGATGGTAAGGTGTATGTAAGAACAGGATTTAGAATGGAAAACTTAGGACGCATGGTCGAATGACCTGTCGATCGCTTATACCATCCATCTTCGTTCGTAATAACCGTGCCCGAGCTAGATTCACTTCCCGCTGCAGGTATGGTTAACACAACTCCGATTGGCAGACAGTCTTGAACTGTAGATTTCCCTTCAAAGAAATCCCATACATCCCTATCATATTTCGCCCCAGCAGCGATCGCTTTGGCTGAATCAATTACACTTCCTCCACCTACAGCAAGAATAAAGTCAATGTTATGTTCCTTACAAAGGGCAACTCCTTCTCTAACAAGGCTGACTCGAGGGTTCGGCTTTACACCGCCCAATTCAAATATTTCTATGCCCTGTTCAAGCAATGACTGCAGAATCCTATCATATAGTCCGTTAGTCTTGATACTTCCTCCGCCATAATGCAAGAGAAGTTTTTTCCCATAAACAACGGCCTCTTGACCTACTAATTGCTCCTGATCTTTACCAAATATTAACTTTGTACTATTTTGAAAAACAAAATCTATCATGGTGATCCCTCCCACACAATATAGTAAACTTATAAGAGATTAAAAACAATCGATTTCATTCCTATTCTTATGGAAAGTTCCTCACACTTAGGGACTGTTCTAATGGTTTCAGACGATTTTTTGTTTCTGACAAAAAATCGTCTGTCGTCCCTCATGTTCATTTTCCTCATAAAAAAGAACTTTCCAATCACTAAACTCAGCCAATAATTCTTCAGGTTGCAGTTTATATTGATCGGATACTCCCTGACTCTCTTTTTTTGGAGACTTATAAAAGGTTTCCATAAAGAAATATCCATTGTCTTTAACGATTGATTTAACCAGCGGAAATAGTGATCGATCAAGATAATACGTGATGACAATCAAACTAAAAGAACTATTATTCAAATTAAGGTGGGTCATATCCGTCATATCGCACAAACGAGGAAAAATAGCAAGCTTTTGCTTTCCTGCTATTTCCTCGAGATAGTTGACAGCTACATCTGATATATCAATCGCTTGTACTTGAAAATTTAATCGTGCCAGAAACAGACTGTTTCCACCAAGCCCACATGCAAGATCGAGCGCAGACCCTCCGGTAAAATAAGGTGACAGGATTGCTAATCTCTCATTCGGCATTGGTGCTTCCAATTGATTTATACGTTCTTTATATTTGCGATTCCATTTATTTTTCAGATTCATTTGGAACTCCTTAACTGTGACTGGATAATAATTCGAGTTAGAGTGATCAATAAGTCAAAAGTGGATGGTCAAATTTTTTGTAAATTGGATGGTTATTTTCTATATCATAAACCTTAATATAAGAATCATACATTGAAACTTTAATGAAAAGTCCATAATTTTGGCAAACAAATATTTATTATTAAATAATTCAGTTTCTTTTGATTATTAATCTTAGTGAGGATGAAACATATGAAGTTTGGTATGACTCTTATTATTATCGTTTTAGTAGCTGCCCTGATTGGTACACTTGCACTAACAGGAAAACCTGATGAGGACTATAAAGGTTCAACAAAACAAAACACAGTACGGTTGACGGCTATTTATGTTATTGTCATCTTAGGTGCAATCGGAGGATTGGCTTGGTATATTACGCTGAACTAAACATTTATGAGTATCCCCATAGCTGAAGCTAGGGGTTTTTCTCTGCTTTTTGATAACTTTTCCTATAATAGTGATTAATAAATCTATGCCATTTGCACATATTAACTAAAAAAAGGTGTGATTGCCGATGGATTTTCCCACTATTAAAACGAATTTTTGGGATGCAATATTTGCGATTCCAATCATTATACTGTTAACTCAACTAATTAAGGTTTTTTTCAAAATACCGAAATGGTTTGTACCGACGATTGCACTTATTTTTGGGCTGGGAATCTCAATTTTTATTAGTCACAAGCACAACACCCTTGGCGGAATATTTATGGGTTGGTTTTATGGATATGCAGCGATCGGAACATACGCTTCATTAAAAACAAATATTATTGCTTTCAGAAATAAACAAAGGAAATAGTATAAATCGCTTATCTCTCCATAAAAAAAGCACTTTAGTCTTCTTTCACTTCAATTATTATCTTTCTCCATATCTCGTGACATCTTTAGGCCTTAATGAAACAAGCACATTAATACTAAAAAAGTGCACTATAAAGTATAATATTGTATGTAAATTAGACATCTAAAGAAGGAGCATCTTTCATGGGTTTTATTGTTTATTTTGTTCTAATTATGTTCATTCCACTATTAGTGCAAATGTACTTAAGAAATACCTATTCTAAATTTTTAAAAGTAGGAGCTTCCTCGGGTTTAACTGGAGCCCAGGCGGCTAGAAGAATCTTGGATCAAAATGGTTTGTATGATGTGTCGGTCGAACAAGTGTCTGGTCATTTATCCGATCACTATGATCCAAAAAGTAGAAGTGTTAGACTTTCCTCCACTAATTACAATGGTACTTCGATTGCATCGATTTCCGTTGCGATTCACGAGGTGGGTCACTGTTTACAGCAAAGGGACCGATATGTACCTTTACGCGTGAGACATGCATTAGTGCCTGTGGCTAATATCGGCTCTAATTTTTCGTTTATCTTAATTTTAATAGGGTTACTTCTTTCTTCAGCCAACCTTTTATTACTAGGAATCATAGCAATGGCTGCGGCCGTGTTATTTCAGGTTGTTACATTACCTGTGGAATTCAATGCAAGTTCAAGAGCACTGAATGTAATGATTGGTTCTGGTTTGATTAGAAATGAAGAAGAGTATCGGGCGAGGAAAGTACTAAATGCTGCGGCATTAACATATGTGGCTGCGACTGTAGTAGCTGTAGCTGAATTACTTCGTTTTGTTCTAATGTTTACAGGAATGCGGAATGATGAGGACTAATAAGATAATTGATGTTGTGGATAGTCCTAGTAAATTTTAATCAAGCTTATAGTATCACTTGTCCGATCTCTTGCATACGATATATTAAGACGAAAGGAAGCACCTTTCGTCACCTTAGATTGACTATTTTTAGTCAGTCTTTTTTTAGGTCTACCATCCCAAAACAATAAATGATTTTTTTCTAAGCCTAATAAGAGTTAGTTTACATAATATTATTACAGAAATAATGAATTGAATAATTCTAGCCAAAACAATTTCCATCTATATATACCCATCTGATCAAATTACCTATTGCATTTTAAAATATATAAGCGTTGCTTTTATAGGTTTTTTATTCAATATGTTATACTTTGCAGTATACCTGCGTAACAAAGCAAGATTGCATTGTAGGAGTGTGTTATATGAATTACAAGGTTGTCATCCTAGATATTGACGGAACGATCGTCCCGCATGGAAAAACGCTAAGTCCTGCCACAAAGGATGCGATTCAGCGGTTAAGAGAGAAAAAAATAAACGTGGTTATAGCAACGGGGAGAGCTCCCTATTTTTCAGAGTCCATCCTTTCGGAAACTGGGGTCGACTCGATGGTCTTTTTTAATGGATCGTATGCCTATCATGAAGGAAAAGAAATATACAAGAATGCGATTGAAAAACATGTTTTAGAAAGAGTACATCTTTTGTCCAATGATTATAAACATCCACTGACTTTTTTGGGAGGTACGAGCTTTAAAACTACCGATCTAAGCCATCCATTCGTCGTGGAAGCGTACCAACATGATCCGTGGAAGCCCGAACTTGCCCCGCCTCAATTTTGGACCGAACAGGATATTTATCAAATGTTCCTTCATTGCGACGTGGAGGAAGAAGCTTCTTATCAAACAAAGATTCCGGAATTAGATTTCAGAAGATGGAGTTCAGGAGCAAGAACCTGTGACGTGAATTTGTCCAATTCCAATAAAGCAGTTGGTTTGACTAAATTGTTGGAAAGGTTCGGCATTGCACCTGATGAAGCTGTTGCCTTTGGAGATGGTTTAAATGATATGGAAATGCTGTCATTGGTCGGAATGGGAGTAGCCATGGGAAATGCTCGTGATGAATTGAAACAAGTAGCCGATATGGTCACACTCTCCGCCGAAGAAGACGGAGTTCGCTACGGATTAAAGCGCCTCGGTTTAATTTAATCGTCGCGCCCTTTTATTTCCAAGTAGACCTTAGAAGAAATACATACGGCTAATAGGAACCAAGGAGTGAAAAAATGAATTTGGCCTATGAAGTGATCCCCGAAGAAAAAATTGAGTATTGTAGAGATTTATGTAATGAACTCATGGCCTTTCAAAAATCAAAAGCATACATAACACCGGAATTGTTTGACAGCATGAATTTTGACACACGAATGATTCCTTCTATAAAAAGCGCCTTACACAATTACATTGTGGTAGTGAAAGATGATGAGAAAATCGTCGGTTATGTCTATTCCAATATTTCTCCCAAAGAGGCTTATTCAAATGACTTTGCCACTTTTTTTGACCTTTCTTCTGTTTATAGAAATAATGTTGGATGTTTATCGCAATTTTATATTAAAGATGAGTACCGACAATTAGGGGTTGGTTCTAAACTTTTCAATATGTCTATGGAATGGTTGAAACATTTTGATGATATCGAAGATTATTTTATCTTTGTCTCAAATGGCAATGCTGACGCCTTAGAATTCTATAAACGTAAAGGATTTTCTGTTAGTCATGAGATTTTGGATGGTTTTATTACTGTTTTACGAAGTAAAGAATAATAATGAAACTTCCCTATTTAGGAAGATTCTCTGTAACGTATTTTGCATCAAATTTTGTATTTAAAAAATGGCTCAGTTCACTGTTCTGAGCCATTCCTTATTTTAATCTTTTAAAGCTTAATGAACTAAAGCACTTGCACTCTTATGTTGAAGAGGATTTTTCATTGTGTATCGTACCAAGTAATGATCATATTAGGTTAAGTCTAGTTGTCTATTTACTTTAGAGGCTAGGTTTAGTACCGATGATCACCGTGGCGTCCAATTCATCATTTCTGGCTACTTTAGGGATAAGCCCCATACTAGAAAAAATTTCAAAGGTTTGGTATGCTTGCTGTTCGCTCGTTTCTAACAAAAGGTGCCCTCCCGGAGCTAACCAGAGAGGTGCCTCTTTCGCTACCATACGCTGTAGGTCAAGTCCGTCCTTCCCTCCGTCAAGGGCCAGTTTTGGTTCATACAGGCGAGCCTCCCGGGGAAGCAGCTTGATCGCCTCGGTAGGTACGTAAGGAGCATTAGCAACTACGATGTTCACACGGCCTTGAAGGGAGTGGGGTAGGGCTGTAAACAAGTCCCCTTGAAAAACGTGGCCACCAAAAGCTGTTATGTTGCCGCCAGCACAGCTTACTGCAGCGGGGTCGAGGTCAACAGAGTACAAGGCTACCCGTCCTAAAGTTGCTGCAAGAGCTGCTCCTACAGCTCCTGACCCGCAACACATATCAACAACGATATCCCCTAAACAAGTTAGGGTTTCTGCCTGACGGACAAGAAACTCTGTTCGTTTGCGAGGCACGAAGACCTCAGAGTCTATCTTTATCCTCAGACCACAGAACTCTGTGTACCCAATGACGTGTTCAAGAGGTATCCCCTCGGTTCGCATTTCGACCATTTTCATAAGGTCATCCAATGTCGGTGCTTCAGATATAAGTAGCAGTGCCTCTTCTTCTGCAAAAACACTACCAGAAGTCCGAAGCTTATGGATGATAATTTCTTCAGTTTGGTCATCCATATAAAATTTAATTTGCTTTACTATTGATACCACCCAATCTTTCCTTATAAGTTGGCTTTTATTTATTCCTTTAAATTCGCAAGAATCTGGAAAATCTGTCCTCTATGATGTGATTCGTGTTCAATGAGATGGTAGATAATCCACTCAGTTGTTACATCGTATTGATTAAGAATCCTCGGTTTACATTTTTCTCCTTTCTTTTAATTCATATATTCTCTGTGAAAGTTAATGTTCCTTCTTAAACTCCCTCAGTTTAATACGATTTTCTCGCGAATACTCGCTTATTCGTAGGATTTCATAACCCTTGATATGGATTTAACGATTAAATGAAATGAGTTCAGATCATTATGGCTCCGTGAAGGCATAGTTAAATAAAGGAGTGAAATCCAACTCCACATTTTACCATATGATGTACATTCTCCACACCGCCCCTGGAGGCTTTCCCTCCCATGTCTCAACGGGTCATTTGCCCTATCATTCCTTCGTCATGCCTATCCAAGGGGTGGAGGCCAGTTATGCTAACCTGATGGGTCAGTGCCCTTTTGTTGAATAAATCTGGTACTCCGTACATATTTGAAATCCTACGAATAAGCCAACATTCGTTAAGTGTAAAGCTAACAATCACTATTTATGATAATTTATTGGAGTTTACCCTTTCGGGGAAACTCGTAAGTGTTTTTAAGAATCTATAAGTTCTTATGCTGCTAAGGTAGTTAAAGGTTGTAATTTTTCTGGGCAATAGGATTCATTTCGTTTGGCTATTCCTACAAATACCCGAGCCAGTTTACCAACCAATTTCATAATTGATTTCATCTTCTTGATTTTTTTCACCTTAACATTAGTGGTGTGTATCGCTTTAAACTCAGGGTTGTTCATGACAAGGCTCATCGTCGCTAAGTAGAGGAAACGCCGCAGTCTAGACCTTCCACGTTTAGAAATGACAATTTGACCTTTCCACTTTCCCGAGCTTGCTTCAGCTAGGTGCAATCCTGCATGACGACGTAGTAAAGAATTACCGTGGGCAAAGCCACTTAAATCTCCAGCTTCCCCTAATATACTTGCCAATGAAATCTCACTAATTCCTTTAATGGTAAGCAATTGATTGGCATAAGGAATTTGTTTAAGTACTTCTGCGACTTGTTTTTCAACTCTTTCGAGTTGTGTTGTTGCGAGGTCATATTCCCCTAGTAATTGTTGTAGATGAAAATTATAATCATCAAGTGCTTGCCTAGTGCCGATCGAACGTTTAGCTAAATGAATAAGTAATTGGGCTTTTTTTAATCCAGGCTGTCTCTTCATCAGGGACTTCCATCCGATAACAACGTTTTGAGGTTGCATTGA
>NZ_NUOW01000014.1:0-66659 GCF_002584635.1 Bacillus sp. AFS031507 | reverse complement strand
CACCATATCAGCGATAACTAATGCATCTTTTTTATTGCTTTTTGACTGGGTATTATTTCGATCCTCTTTATTCCTTTTTACATGGTACGGATTTACTGTTACTACATCAATATTCTTTTCGAAAAGCCATTTTGATAGATTAATCCAGTAAATGTCCCGTAGGTTCCATGCCGAATATAGTTGTATCTAAGTTATTTGTCCTTTTTAGCTTGTTAATCCAGTGCAATAAAATAGTAAATCCATCTTCGTTATTTTCAAATGTAAGAGGATCTCCGACTACAATTCCACGGAAATTTACAGCTCGAGCCACATGTAATTGTTGAGCAATGTCCACACCAACAACGAGGTGTTTATCGGAAATTCTTTCTATTAGTTGATTTTGTTTGTCTTGCATTTTAAACTTCATAGTAAGGGTTCCTTCTAAGGTTTTGAGTTAGAGTGGTGTCTATACTCATATCTTACTGAGGGGCTCTATTTTTTTCAAAGTTCAAATTTAACCATCTACAGGAATGCTAACCTGCTTCGTTGAAGTTGGACAAGGATATTAACTTAAAAAGAAAAAAAGACACTCGTTAATGAGTACCTTCCTTCTCGAATTTCGTCCGCTCTGGGTTCCGTTGTGTATCCGCTCGTTTGAATGCCTCCCCTCGCTTCAAGGCTTTTGAATAGCTCCGTATCTTGCTTTATTAATTGCAAAGACTTCTGATTCTGTCAAAATGTGTAGCTTTGGTGAGTGGGATTTCAAAGTATTTCATGGTGTACGCCTCATTCGTAGTTTGTCCTTTGAAAAAGGCGGTACGGTTGTCGGTGCGGTACACTTTCGACTGAGAACGCGGTCTATCATAATCTAGTTCCTATTCTTGTAGTAGGAATTGATTTGCCAATTTCTTATCTATTTATTAAGGTTGAATTTCTTCAAGCGTCAATCAGTATCTCAATCAGAATCTCATCCAGAAACACTTCCTCTACTCTGGTCTATTAACTGATTAATACGGTTCATATAGCCCTCTGCTTTTTCTCGGTATCGCTGTTGTAGTTCATCCGAACTTATATCAAATCCATCTAGTTTGCATTTTAAGCGGAATAGCTGCCTTACACATATCCAGCAATATAATCACATTCTATAATCTGTGTCTCACCATTTACATTATTAAACTCAACTTGAAATCTTGTGTTGCTGATAAATTAATCAAAATGCTATGACTTTACTTGATAGGCAGCAATAACCAAGGTTCTTTAGAAATAAGATTTTTCACTGACGGAAAGTTGTTGTATAATTTCTCGATTAGGTTCATAACCAATTCCTGGTTTCTCTGGAACGGTGATTATTCCATTTTCAACCACTACTACAGGGTCAATAATGTCTTTCTCCCAATAACGAGAAGAAGCAGCTGTGTCTCCAGGTAGTATGAAATTGGACAAGGTTGTTAACGCAATATTATGTGCCCTTCCTACACCCGATTCCAGCATTCCCCCACACCAAACTGGGATATCATGTTTTTGGCATAAATCGTGTATTCGCTTTGACTCTGTTAAACCCCCGACCCGTCCGATTTTGATATTAATAATTTTACAGCTTCCGAGTTCAATTGCTTTTCGGGCATCTTCATAGGAATGGATGCTTTCATCGAGGCAGACGGGTGTGCTCAGCTCTTTTTGTAGTTGAGCGTGGTCAACAATATCATCAGAGGATAACGGCTGTTCAATCATCATCAAATTAAACTCATCAAGTGCTTTTAATCGCTCTATATCCGTTATACGATAAGCAGAATTCGCATCTGCCATCAGTGGAACATTGGGGAAATGCTTTCGAACCTCCCTCATGACCTCAATATCCCAACCTGGTTTAATTTTAACTTTCATTCTCTTATATCCCTCATTGACATACTCTTCAATCAATTGTAAAAGGTCTTGAACAGTTTCTTGAATGCCTATGCTTATACCGACTTCAATTTTTTTCTTTTCTCCACCAAGAGCAGCTGCGAGTGGGACTCCTGTTTGCTTTGCGAATAAATCCCACACCGCCCCCTCTATCGTAGATTTTGCCATGTGGTTTTTACGAATGCCCGTGAGAATTTCAGACACTTCATTCGGATGCTGTATCTCTGTATTCAGCAGCTTTGGAATGATAAAATCCTCTAACATATGCCAATTCGTTTTGACGGTTTCCTCATTATACCAAGGTGAATGAAAAGCAACAGATTCCCCCCATCCGCTCTCCCCATTCTCATCCTTTGCTTCTAGTAAAATAAATTCTTTATCTTGAAACGTTCCGAAACTAGTCGAAAACGGAAATGTCATTTTCATGTTTACATGTCTCAATGTAACCTCTCGTAATCTCATTTCTATTTCCCTCCTTTTGTTATGGACTAATCCGTAAGGTTCGTTTTGGAACAAATACATAATTGTGCACGAGTTCATTATCTTTTTTCACAAGGGAAACAACAGCATAACCTTTAGCAAATAATGTTTGGAAAATCTCACGAGTTTGGAACCGCCATTCAATTGCAAGTTCCTTATTGGTACTTTTCAAAAACTGAAAATTGGCTGGCACTGGTAATAAAATTGGATTGTTACTAGTGGGAATTCTATATAACTCCTCCGAAACATGCGTTAATTTTGGCAGGTGTCCCCCTATTGTTTCCCATTTAAAAATCGACTCAGCCTGTTCCAAGTTAATAGGATGGGGCTTTGAAATATAAGAACTATTAATCCACCATTCAACTTTAAGGCGATCAGAGGGGATTCCTTTATTTAAACTGTCTTCCATATTACCATAACAATTATTAACATATGTAGAGCATATTGCGTGTAATTTTGATAGATTCAAATAAGCATTTCGTGTTTCAAGCGGATCATAGGTCCACATGATCAGTTCGTAGCCCATTTCACGAGCTATTTCTTTTTGTTTCTCTTTTAAACTAGCACCTATTCCTTTGACTTGTTGACTCGGATGAATCCCAAGCATATGTGAACACAAATAACTTTGCCCCTTATTAAAACCAGCAAAACTATAACTGAATCCTACTAAATCTTCATTAATAAAAGCGCCCAATAAAAGACCGCCATTTTGGGAAGCAGTAATCGTTTGATGGAGGGGATGCGGGCTCATGTTCCATATTTCTTCTTCAAGCTTTTGAACCAGCTTTAATTCATGAAAAGTGCTTAGAATACGCGTTTTTATATCAAAACTCATAATAACCCACCTTTTTCATAGGCTTCTAATGTATTCAACAACGTTCTCGCAAGGATTTCAATCCCCGCGTATAGGGATTGATGATTAAATGTCATTTCAGGGTGGTGAAGACCCGGAAGTAAGCCACACCCTATACCTAACATAGTGGCTTTTATTCGTGGATTTTTCAATGTGTAAAAATGAAAATCCTCTCCACCTGAAGTGATAATCGGTTCTTTTACCTTCTTTTCACCTAAAGTATCAATAATCGCTTTCCCCATAAGACGTTTAGCCTCTTCATTTACTTCTGCAGCAGCTACGTTAGCTTTTGTTTCCAAAGTTATCGTAACTCCGTGCAGCTTTGCAACTGATTCTGCGATTTCCTTAACCTTGTGAACAAGTTTATCCATCACTTCATTCGTTTGTGCCCTTAAGTCGAGGTTAAAGTTCGCTTTTCCGGGAATAATATTGCCTGAATTACTACCCGCGTGGAACTTTGTCAATTTTGCAGTATACGGTACCATCGGATCTAAATGGATGCCTTTTATAGCTTGAATAAAGGATGCACCTACCTCAATGGCGTTCTGCCCAAGGTGAGGTCGTGCACCATGAGCATCCACTCCGATAATTTCACCTGCCAAAAAAGTAGCTGCCCCGTGATAAATGGCTGGGACTGCAAATCCATCCTCTAATTCCTGGATGGGTCTGAGATGGACACCATACAAATAATTCACATCATTTACTACATTTTTTTCTATTACCTTTAAAGCCCCTGTACCCTTCTCTTCGGCTGGCTGAAAAATAAATTTAAGTTTTCCATTATAATCAATATCTAATTTTTTAAGAAGAAGCATAGTTCCAATGGCCAAAGTCATATGTGCATCATGCCCACAAGAATGGTTTGCTTGAAATTGACCATCTACTTCTTGCCAGAGTGCATCCATATCAGTACGAAGGGCAACGCAAAAATCCCCGGTTCCCACCTCCACTACGAGACCTGGGCAATCATCAAACGTTTGGACCGTGAAACCCCGTTCCTCTAAAAAGTTTTGAATGTAGGCAGTTGTCTTGTACTCCTGCCAACTTATCTCCGGGTTTTGATGTAAATAATCAAAAACGGAATCAATCGTAGGTTTCAGCTCCATGATAATTCCTTTCAATATTCTTTCCTCCGTTTGTTTCACTATATTAATTAGCTTGATTTTCCTTACCCTAATAAAAATCCTTCATAATATGGGTCTTCACTTTCAATAATGAATTGATGCATGCCAGTAATCCATGCGGATCCAGTAATCTGTGGAATAATGGCTTGATAATCGCCTACTTGGCTAACCGCAATAACTCTTCCTGCAAACTTAGAATCAATAATACTCTCATGTACGAAATGTTCATGTATTTTTAACTTTCCTTGCGAATATAGTAACGCCATTTTTGCACAGGTACCTGTGCCACAAGGGGATCGATCAATTTGCCCATTTCCAAATATAACAGTATTCCTATAATCAACATGTTCATTATCCGATATCAAACTAAACTCAATTAAATCAATCGAGTTGATTTCTGGAATCAATGGATGCTGAAATTTCAACTGTTCATTTGCGGCCTTTTTAATTTTATTCCCAAGAGTAATTAATTGCTGCTGTTCTTCACTTACTAGCTTTAAACCAAACTGTTCAGCCTTAACGATGCCAAATATGCTGCCACCAAAGGCCACGTCAAGCAACACATTACCAACACCTTCAACAAATACATTCACTTTCTCTTCAAAAACAAATGCCGGTACATTTGTAAACGTTACTCTATCCACCTTTTTGTTCAAGAACTCAACGCTACATTCAACAATTCCTGCCGGTGTATCTATCTTTATATTCTTTTTGTGTTCAATCATTCCAATATTTAAGGCTGTTGTGATTGTTCCAATAGTTCCATGACCACACATATTTAAGTATCCATTACCATCCATGAAAATAACGCCAATATCGCAATTTTCCGAACAAGGATCTGTAATGATAGCGCCAAACATGTCTTTATGACCACGTGGCTCCGACATTAATAATTTTCTCATCCAGTCTAATTTACTTTGCAAATACAGCTTTTTTTCCATCATCGTTGAACCTAGTATTCTAGGTGCGCCCCCGGTAATGATTCGAGTTGGCTGCCCCATCGTATGAGAATCAATGGTATGAATATATTGTGAAAAATTTATCATGTCTTATCCCCCTTTAATACATATTGTTGTTTTTTTACTGAAATTTTACGAATCTCTTTTTAAGAAAAACATAGGCTCATGGTTTCCACACTTCTTTATAAACACGAAGGAAGTTTTCACCTAATATCAAAAGGACTTCCTCCTCTGAGTACCCTCTATTTATTAATGCCTCTGTTAATTTAGAGAACTTTGATGGGTTTTCTATCCCTTTTGGATATCTCCATGGCGGCGGAGGGTAACAATCTGCCTTCCATTTTCCTGTATGAATTAAATCTGTATATAACTTTTTCGATTCATCAAGAGCAGCAATCCCATCCATTCCTTCCCAATAATCCATCCCAATCCCTATATGTCTGATCCCAACAAGATTTCTAATGTATTCGATATGGTCGATCAAATCCTCAACCGTTGCTTTATTTTTTGTTGATACGAAAGCTGGATACGCAACAACCCCGATGACACCATCTTTTTCGGCTACTGCTTTTATTTGATCATCCTTAAGATTTCTTGGTGAGGGACACAATTCAAACACGTTTGAATGACTAAATATGACAGGTTTCTCAGATGTCTTAATAGCTTCTATCGTAGTTTGATAGCCAGTGTGGGATAAATCTACCAATATTCCAACACGGTTCATTTCTCTGATTGCGTTAATGCCGAATTCACTTACTCCACTATCTGTTCTCTCTGTGCATCCGTCACCAATAAAATTCTTCACGTTATAACAGAGTTGGATAATCCTTACGCCTAACCGGTGATAAAGAGATAAAAGTTTCAAATCGGTTTCAAATGGTAGAGAGTTTTGGAAATGAAAGAGGATACCTAATTTATTTTCTCGTTTTGCTCTATAAATATCTTCTACGGAAGTAACAAGTAACAATTCATCACTACTTGTTTCAATTTTCTTAAGCCACGTGGCAATGAGACTAACCGTTTCTCGACAGTTTTGATCGACTGCAACAGTAGGAGCCATTACAGTAACCCCTCCCTCGATCCACAATTTATAGTAATTTTCTACTGAACCTAAAGGACAGGTCGCGTCAATTAATATTGCTCTTTTGTGAAGTTTTAAACTATCAGTTACATTCAATTTTATATAGTCCCCCTACTACCTTTTAGACTTTTTCTAAAGTAAAAGGGAAAAGCTTGGCCTTTCCCCTTTTACCTTTATCCATTTTGATTATTTGGCCTTATTTACTTTAACGGTCTTACTATAACTAATGGCAGACTCCCATACTCTAGCAAAGTTCCCCCAAGTTATGCTCTCTAGCTCTGTTGAAGAGAAGCCCCTCTTTTTCATTTGTTCAATCAGACGGGGCACATCCACCGCACCATCCAACTCTGGATTTTTCGGTAATGTCCCACCGATACTATCAAGCGCTTCTGCATCCAGGTAGTCGATAAAGTCAAACCCGAAGCCGAGGTGTCGCGACCCTACAAGATCCGCAATGTACACGGCGTGGTCGATAAATCGATCAATCCCAGGGTTGTCTTGATGTACAAACGCTGAGAATGCATTGAGGCCAATGATCCCATTACGCTCAGCAATTGCTTTTATCTGATCATCTGTTAAGTTACGCGAGATTGCACATACACCTTTTGCATTAGAATGGGATGCAAATACTCCCGGACCTGGATACGCGCTTAATGCTTCCCAAAAGGATTTTTCATTCAGATGGGACAAGTCCAGCATGACTCCCGCTTGTGCCATCTCCTTCAGAAGAATGCGCCCTTTTGCAGTAAGGCCTCGAACCTCACCATCCCCAGGGCCCTGAAGTCCAGTTAGCCACGAACCACTTCCCGATTGGGATAGTGCCCGTGCCTCGGCATAATTATAGCCGGGAAAACCGCTCGCAAAAGCATTCGTCTCATTCCACGTTAACAGTCCTGATGTTAGTCCCAAATCGAATAAATCGGACAAAAGGGCTGGATCTTCATCAAGCGCCGCCATTCCTTCTATCGTTAGCAGGATTGCAAGCTTCCCTGAGCTGATCGCTGCTTCAGCCTCAGCAGGGGTTCTAACCATTGCAAGTTCTCCCGGTGATTCTCTCAATTCTGCTCCAAGTGCAGCCATCACCTCCCTAGTACGAGGTGCCGCCCGGTGAGTTTGGTCTAATTCTATCCAGATGGTTAGACCTAGTGCATTAATGCCGGCATTTCGTAGTGCTGGCAAATGGCGTTCGCTTATTACCCGACTCTCACCTCGTGAACGACGCCAAATCACGTCCACCAGAATATCGCTATGCAAATCGATAAATTTCATGATGTTACGGGCCCCCTATCGTGCCTGTCTCAGTTTAGCAGTGGCAGCAGTGTCAATCGTCCAAGAGGCTGTATCAATAACTACCCCATAGTCACGCTGTGCGCTCTCCTGTGAAACATAGCCATTACGTACATCCTCAAGCACTTTCTCAACGCTGCGGTTAAATGGATTTCCCCATCCTCCACCGCCGCCTGCACTGCTGATTAGAACTTCATCGGCTTCCAAAGGTTGATTAATCGCTCCTGTACGCACCTCACGCTCGGTTCCAGGCCATAGCATAATATGATTGGAATCGGCTTCCTGGCCACCATTTAGTGCCCAAGGTTTTGTCTTCGTTTTCTTTAGAATCGTTACGGCATTCCCTGGAGCAGTAAATCTATATACACGAGTAGCTCCTACCCCGCCACGGTGCTCTCCAGCTCCACAGGAATCCTGACGAAGATAATAGCCTTCAATTAATAGTGGAGCCTTGGTCTCTAATACCTCAATCGGGTTATTTCTGCAGCCTGGCTCTGATAAGTGCATAATTCCGTTTTCGCCGTCGCCTCCAGCATGAGCACCAAAGCCAACCGCTTCATTTGTCGCTTCAAGCCAAACTTTACCGGTTACTGGATGTGTACCGACACCCATAACCGATACGACCTCTCCCCCTGAACATGCAGGTACTATGTCTGGCATCGCATTTGCTAATGCCTTACAAATAATCTCCGGAATGTGAATAGATGGCCAAATTGTAAAAGTTGCCGCAGGATACTGCGCATTTACCAATGAACCTTCCGGAGCAATGACGCGTAATGGACGGAAGTTGCCATCATTTGCTGGAGAATCCGGAGTTGTGAGCCCTTTGAAAGCCAGTGCTGCAACCCCTTCCGTTATCCCAATTGGCAGGTTAATAGGACCTGCAACCGCAGGATCCGTACCGGTGAAATCAACGATAAATTCGCTATCAGTTACGGTAACCGTCACTTTAATTTTAACCATTTTGTCTTTTTCGACCCCATCATCATCAACCCAATCCTCGGCAGACCATGTTCCCTTCGGCAGAGCAGCAAGGCGAGCACGAGCAATCCGTTCACCGTGGTTTAAAATCTCTTGACTTGCCACTTTAAAAGATTCTAGGCCGAACTTTTGTACCAGCTCTTGTACCCGCTTTTCACCGGTGTGGCAGCAAGAAATCTGAGCGTTCATATTTCCAATTACTCGATCTGGAATACGAGAGTTGAATTTGATAAGATTCTCCACCTCTAGATCACGAACGCCACGCTTGTAAATTTTTAGACCTGGAAGAATGAGCCCCTCTCTATGAATACTGGTAGTATCTAAGCAGTACCCAGGATCTTGTTGATTCAAATCAAGCCAGTGTGCTTTACAGGCAGCATACCCAATCAGCTCATCATGATAGAAGATTGGTGAGCTAACTAGTACATCCAATGTGTGGTTAGAGCTCCAGTATGGATAGTTAAAGAGAATGACATCCCCTTCATGAATGTTCTCTTCGCCGAGAAACTCTACCATTTTTCTCAGCGCATAGTCATTACCACGAGTAAAAATAGCCAACCCAGGTGATTCAGCTAGTAATCTACATTCGCGGTCGTAAATTCCAAGTCCAAAATCCTGAATTTCATAGATGATCGTGTCATAAGCGGTACGCTTTAAATTCCTCATCATCTCCCGTGCTGCTGACAGCAGGTAGTTGTGAATAACTTGAACTTTAATCTGTTCTGCATGATCATCTACATTTGTTTGCGCACTATTTTTTAATTCTATGCTCCTAGTCATGCTATACCTCCTCTATCATTATAAATAGCGATGGTAAGTTCTCCATACTCTCCAACAGTTAGAACATCACCTTCGTGTAAAATGGTGGTGTGGCTAGGCTCCTCTATGATTGCTGGACCGGCTACCTCATCTCCGGCAAGCAGCTTAAATCGATCATAAACTTCATACTCAATGTTACCATTAAGGGGTGATTGGTAGACAGAGCGGCTTACTTTACGTGCTGCCAATCCATCACCTTTCCCTGCTTCGAGCTTGGCAATTCTCGGTTTCGCAAGCACGCCAATAGCTCTCACACGAAGGGTAACGATTTCTACTGGATCTGTTGTTTGGTGACCATATTGCGTCTCATGGGCATCACCGAAGTTTGCGGCAATTTCCGATATGTGAGCTGGTGTAATGTCGTCCCCCGGGATCTCAATCTTAACGGTATGCTCTTGGCCTGCATAACGCATCTCTGCCCAACGAATAAACTTGCAATCCTTAGAGGTAAATCCATCGCGGCCAAGAGATTCACGTCCGTTATCTTCCAAATTGCCATACAACATGGTAATTTCATTAACATCTGCGTTCACTAGACCTGTTACAAAGGTTTGAGCAAAATCATACACTACATCGACCATCATCATTCCCCATGCTGAGAAATTACCTGCTCCTGGAGGAATAATAACAGTTGGAATACCAATCTCTCGTGCAACGTTACAGGAAACGAGTCCTCCACCTCCGCCAAAGCCAAGAAGGGCAAAATCTTTTGGGTGATACCCTCGTTCTACTGATATTTCTCGAATCGCACCAGTAATCTTCGCCTCACTTATGCGGACGATACCAGCAGCTGCCTGCTCGATAGAAAGGTTTAACCGATCGGAAAGCTTCTTAATTGCATTACGGGAAAGATTAGGATCAATGGTCATCGCTCCCCCAAGAAAGTTCTGATCATCTAAATAACCTAACGTTAGGGCAGCATCGGTAAACGTTGCATTTACTCCGCCTTTTCCATAACATGCAGGGCCTGGGTCTGCACCCGCACTTTTTGGTCCAACCTGAAGGGCTCCTCCGTCATCGATCCATGAGATACTCCCGCCGCCAGAACCAATCGTACGAATATCAATCATTGGTGTGGATATCGGTAAACTCTCAACTAATGCCTCGTTTTCTATAGCAATCTGTCCATCTACGACCATAGTGGTGTCAAGACTTGTTCCACCCATATCTAGGGTGATCAAATTCGGATATCCTGTCAGTTCAGATAAATATGCTGCACCAATTGCACCACCTGCTGGCCCGGACATAACTGAATGAACGGGTTCTTCCTTAGCTGCTTTCGCTGTCATGGCACCGCCGCCTGAGCGGGTAAGTAAGAATTGGCCTTGATAGCCTTCTTCCTGTAATTCACTGTCGAGTCGATCCAAATAAGTACGCATGATTGGCTTGATATACGCATCAATAACAGCTGTACTAGTACGTTCATATTCGCGATATTCTCGTGTTAATCGATGGGATAAAGTCACTGAAACATCTGGGTATTCTTCAAGAAGCACCTTCTCCATTTCAAGTTCGTGATTCGGGTTGATATAGCTGTGTAAGAAGCAGACTACTACGGATGGAACTCCCTCTTCACGAAGTTGTTGAGCCAATTTAACCGCTTCTTCGCGATCAAATGGAGTAAGAACATTTCCTTGATAATCAAGACGCTCACTCACTTCAAGGCGCCGGTGCCTTGGGACTAATGATTCCGGTTTACGATATTTAAAATCGTACATGGAATCACGGTCAGTACGCCCTAACTCATAAACATCTCTAAACCCCTTGGTTGTAACGATTGCTACCTGAGCTCCTGTACGAGTTAGAAGAGCATTCAGGCCAAGAGTTGTCCCATGTACAAAGTAATCTATTTCCTCGAAACTAACTTCTGCCTTACGGAATCCTTCCAGAACACCGCTCGCAGGGTTGTGTGGGACGGTCTCTACCTTTTCAAGGCGTAGATCGCCTGAAGCTGGATCGAGTGTCACAACATCGGTAAAAGTACCACCAACATCAACTGAAATTCGCATAGCATTTCCTCCTATATTCATATATTCTTACATCCAAGCTTTTAAGTATAGGTTTCCAATGACTCAACTGACGATTAAGTATGCGAGAAAGTAGTCTTGAATCATCACCTCCCTAATTGTATGTGTGTTAGCATCCTAGCAAACTACCTTTTGAGTGCGACAAAATCCAAATCATAACCAAATGCACGTGGACCACAAACTTCAATCGCTTTTTCCGTTTTCATTCTCTCATGCGCAGGAACAACAACAATCGTTCCACGGTACCCATATTTAACAATATCGGTCCGAATCGGTTCCGCTGTTTCTGAGTCTAATATCGTAATAAGATCAGGAGGCAAACAGATTAATTGGTTATCAATGGTTAATTTCAACCATTCATTTTGAAAATCAATCACAGCCGTGCTTCCTTTGTGCTCTCCGAATCCTTCCATGATAATTTGTCCCATGGAAAATCCTTTGATGCTTTCTGCACCGAAGTCGCGATTGATATCAACAATTTTCCCCTTAAAAGCGCTCCATCCACCGGTAATTTCTTCAACGACTTTAATCGGATCATGGTGCACGTTGCGAGCTTCCCTTACTTTTTTCCCCAACTCAAGTGTTAGGCTTACTGTGTTTGGAATACATGTTGCTCTCAGTTGTTCCCCATTCATTGGGTATCCTGCAATCCAGCTGATTCCTCCATATGACATTGCTGTTTGACGAACAATGTTCTCAGCCATGTATGCATCTGTAGTATCAATTATCGTAGCAAACCCTTTCTCATTAATGGATGCAACCGGACTGGCTGAAACACCTCCAATATGAAAACTTGTCATTTGTAATTCAGGAAAAGCTCTGCCCATCCCATCACCATCAATAACAGGTAAGCCCATTTCACCAGCAACTGCCATCGGAACAGTTGTATTAACTCCGCCAGCCTCTGGTGGAATGACACCAACGAAATCACGATTCAAGTATTTACTTAATTTTTGAAAAGCAATATTCAATTCGCTTCCGTTTGGAGTTTTTTCCGTCAGAACCACTGGGGCTCCTAAACATCCCCCCATCGCGATCATCGCATCATCTGGTACATCTTCAGGTTTAATTAATACGATTTCTTTCCCTTTATTTAGTACGTTATAAGCCCATAACAGTCCGATTTCCGGGTCACCGCCCCCACCAGTCGCAAGGATGGAAGCACCTAATGTAATGTCATCAATATCCTGTCTTGTTAACGTTTTATAATCACTTATTTCCCATTTTTTTAGGATGTCGTACACACTCATCCCGATTCCTCCTTGGTTATCGAGCTGCTTTTCGCTAGCTCAATTGATTAGATCACGCTTCGTTTGGGTCAATACTTCGTAACCACCTTCAGTTATTAGAACCATATCTTCGATTCGAACAGCCCCTACTCCAGGCAGATATACCCCAGGTTCAATCGTTACCACCATGTTCTTTTCAAGAATATCAGTTCTTCCCTTATCGATAATCGGGCCTTCATGAATATCTAAGCCTAATCCATGTCCCGTTAAGTGCGGGAAGTAATCGCCATATCCTAATTCTTGAATCTTCTGTCTTGCTATGTAATCAATCTCTCCAGCCTGCACTCCTGGACGCAAGGACTGAATGGTCTCCTGCTGGATTCTTAATACATCTTGGAACAGCCGTTTCTGTTCAAGCGTAGTTTCTTTTACTGAAAAAGTCCGGGTAATATCGGAGCAATAACCTTGATAAATTGCGCCCATATCTAACAAGATTAATTCATTAGGATTCAATGCTTTATCTGAAGCATATCGTTGTGGTAGCCAGCTGTTCTCACCGGAAGCGAGAAAAATCTCGAATGATGAATTTTCAGCGCCTTCTTTTAACATCGTATACATGGCGACAGCTGTTACTTCGTGTTCCTTCATCCCTGCTCTAGCTGCTTTCAGCGCTTCTTGCATTGCTTTGTCGGCAATTTGAGCAGACTTACGAATAATTTGAATTTCTTCCTCACTTTTAATCATCCGCAACCGTCCGACTTCAGATGCGATATTTTCAAAATGGGCATTTGACAGTTTCTCTTGAAGGTACTGGAAGGTATCATAGTTAAGTTCCGGCAGCTCCACACCAACCCGTGTTATTTTGCGTTTATGAAAATAATGATTTAAAACAGTAAGATAATCAGGGGTATCTTCTGGAAAAGGGAGAATTTCTTTAATCCAGCAATCCCTCAGAGCCCGTTTTAAATCTAAGCGTGCCACAACGTACTTTATATCTTGTTGTGAAATTAATAGAATACTAAAGGAAGCAGTATTCATACGAAGTCCTGTATAATATCGGATACTGGCTCGATTAAATAGCAAACATACATCCAGTTGTCTCTCTTCCATTATCTTTCGTAAAGCTTGAACTCTTTTTAAAAACGGATTGACTTCCAAATTCCTCACCTATTCAGCTTTATTATTTTAGAAATGCTGGTGAAATCATGGGTTATTCTCTTTAAGAATGAACAACGTATTCATGGTTTCACCAGCATTATGTCTGATCATATGTTTTTATATTAATTCTCTAATGGTCTGCTCCAACTCTGGATTGATTAAATACACTTTTCTTGGGACACGAGACTCAATGTTAGAGGTTGCCTGACTTGCCAACTCAAGAATAACGAAAGAATCAATAAACGATTGGCAAATTTCATCGACCTGCTCCACAGAATATCCGAGCTTGTCTGCTAATTCTTTTCTTTCGATATAAGGCTGATTGACAATCGTCTTTAAAACTAACTTAATATCTTGATCTTCTAGTTTGGTTTGAAGCAATTGCGTTTCCATTATTTTACCCCCTGTTTTGCCATTAACTTTTCAACGGGAACATAATCAAAGTCATATCCAAAATAGCGAGGACCGAATGTCTCAAGACCTTTTTCTGTTCTCATCCGTTCATGAGCCGGTATAAGAATAATCGAGCCACGGTAGCCGTATTTCATAATGTCCGTACGAATCGGCTCACCTGTTTCAATATCAAGGATTGCAATGAGATCCGGTGTAACACATTTTAGTTCGTTATCCACCCTTAAATTTAACCATTCATTTTGAAAATCCAATTCAGCTCTTTGTCCTTTGCAGTCTCCAATACCTTCCATTATCACTTTTCCAAGTGAGAATCCTTTGTTCATCTCACCACCAAATTCTCTTTGAATATCGACGATTTTCCCATTGAATACTCGGTGGCCTTGAATATTTCTAGTATTTTTAATACTAGTTAAAATTTGTTCAACTGGGTCATTGTGGCTCTTTCTGGCTTCCATGACGGCTTTCCCTACATCCCATGCAATACTTTGGGAGTTTAAGATGGAGGTTCTTTTCACATCAGCTCCAGACATTGCGTAGGTGGCTACCCAGGAAATTCCGCCATAAGACATCGCTACTTTTCGTGCAATCGACTCTGCCATCAGATCATCATCCTGTGTATCAATCACCGTTGTGTTCATACGGTCATCGGTAGAAACTGTTGGGGATGCGTGCACCCCTTGAGTAGCCCATGAAGTCATTTGCAACTCAGGGAATGCACGATTCATTCCATCTACATCGATCACAGGCAATCCCAATTCTGCTGCAACAGCATAAGCAACAATGGAGTTTACCCCTCCACACTCAAGTGGGATTGTTGCTTGTAGTTTTTTGCCCATATAGGCTTCCAATGTGGAAACCGCTTTATTCAAAACGTCTTCATTAGGCGGCTTTTCCGTTAACACTAGGGCTGCTCCTAAACAAGCAGGGCTCGCCACTAAAATATCATCTGGAATATCTAGTGGGTCAATCATAACAATATCTTTGCCTTCATCTAAAACTTTATAGGCCCATAGCAGTCCGATTTCCGGATCTCCTCCACCACCAGTGGCTAAAATAGAAGCCCCTAGCGTAATTTCTTCAATGCTTTTCTTGTCGATTACCCGATAATTGGTAATACCCCAATCTTCTAAAATGTCATAAACACTCATGGTTTCCCTCCTCACTGTTTTAAGCAAATACTTTGCCCTTAACCCGTACTCTGACCTTTTGTTTCTTTCCTGGCATGTAAGCAAACGGAATTTCTTCCACATCTAAAATTTCCTCTGTTCCAGCAATGGCTCCAGCTTCTTGCGCATTTTTCTTAGCTAAGGCAACAACACGGTCGATGGCATCATTTCGGTTTTCAACTGCAAGGTCAACGGCCAATTCTGCAGAAGCTCCAATTTCCGCGATCGTTGTTCCAATTGCGCCGCCCACTTCAAAATGATTCGGAAGGACCACCTCAGTAGTTCCTTCAATATTATGCTGCGGAACAGCTAAGGCTCCCCCGCCAATAAAGATAGCAGGTATTAACCCCGATTCAGTTTTCATCTGGTCAATGGCAATCTCAACACGTTCCTTAATTCTAGCGTTCGCTTCCTTCACTAAGGATGCTGATAATGAATTTATTGCAGCTATGTTCGTAACATAATTGGTATCAAAAATCTCAAGTTTGCTGTTTAAACGTCCTGTTGCCACAGCAATATCATGTACGGTTAAAATAGGACCGCCGAATGATTTACCTAGTTTGACAAGGTTATATCCCACGCTTTCAGGTCCCAAACCAATGACTTTATCCTGTTGAGTTTTGATAATCGTTCCACCGCCCAGAGCAATGGACAAAAGGTCAGGACAGCGTACATTTGTTTTTACTCCACCGATATTTACAGTGATAGAGGATTCTCTTGGAAAACCATTTACAATATAGGCTACATCAGTTGAGGTTCCACCCACATCCACGACCGCCCCATTTTGGATACCTGATAAGTACACGGCTCCACGAACAGAAGCAGCTGGTCCCGAAGCTACTGTAAAGATTGGATACTCTACTGCATGATCAGCGTTCATTACACTTCCATCGTTTTGAACCACAAATAGCTTTGCATTGATATTTCGATCTGCCACCGCTTGTTTGAATGCTTCAACGGCACGTTTCATAACCGATTTAACGGAAGCGTTTAAGATCGTTGAGTTTTCTCTTTCTAGTAAAGAGATGGATGCGATTTTATGGGATTGAGTAATGAACACCTCTTCACCAAGGTAATCCCTTACGATTTCCATTGCACGGTCTTCGTGTTTTGGTATGATTGGTGAAAATACACCAGTAATGGCTACCGATCCTACCTTCCCTTTCATTGCTTTCGCTGCATCCATAATGGCTTTTTCATCTAAAGGGACTATGTCCTTACCGTTATATTCAGATCCACCTCGAATGATATGTACATGTTCTTTACCACCTAAAGCAGCGATTAAATCTTCTGGCCACCCGGTCATTGGCGGTATCGCAGTTGTCGCAGGTGCCCCAATGCGGAAAATACCTACTTTATCAAGTTTGCGTCTTTCAATTATGGCATTCGTTGTATGGGTAGTTCCAAGGGAAACCATTTCTATTTTAGAAACATCTACTTGGCTATTTTTTAACAATAAATCCAATGCATTTATAATCCCTGTTGTAATATCTTCTGTGGTTAATGACTTTGTTTTCGAAACAACTTCTTTGCCTCTCATTAAAACACCATCGGTAAAAGTCCCACCGACATCAAAACCAATCCTGATTTGCTCTGACATATGTTTTCCTCCTCGTTATATATTTCCTATTAATCCATTATTCTGTTGATTTTATTTTAGAAAAAGGCTCCACCAAATCTATTAAATTAGTTAAGGTGAAGCCTAAGTAATAAACATTTTATCTGCTTAATATTTAAATGGATTAAACTTTTTTAATGTTAATGTAAGATTTCGCCTTCCGTTTCTCTAATAAATAGGATTGTAATCAGTGTAATAACCATGAAAACCTGAATAAAAGAAACTGTTGCTCCAAATACCCAGCCTAATCCAATTACAAAACCGATTAACGATGGAGCCACCGTGTTAGCCCAACGTTGTCCGCCAACACCCCAGCTATATCCTACACCACGTACATTTGTTGGATAGATTTCACCAAACCATGTGTTCCAAACGCCCCATGCCCCTAAGCTAAAGAATCCTAAAGCGAAGTTGAATGCATATAGTTGGAATACACTCGAAGAATACGCAAATGCAAATCCAAAGATTGATGCAAATAATACGAAAGCAAACATGACTTTTTTACGTCCGAATTTACTAGTTAGGTGTGCAGCTACGATATACCCAGGAATCTGTGCTACGGCTGATAATGCAACGAAACCTAAGCTTTGTCCCATTGATAAGCCCTTTTGTTGTAATAATGTTGGAATCCAAGTATACAATCCCCAATATCCAAAAGAGAAACAGAAATTGACGATTGTTTGTAATGCTGTTGTTTTTATCATTTTCGTTTTGAAAATTTCAAAGATACTACCTTGTTTTACTTTAGAGACAAATAATTCTGTATCCTGACTAACCAGTGTTTTACCTTCACTTAAATCAGAAATAATTTGCTTGGCTTCCTCTGTTCTTCCCTTTCCTGCAAGCCAGTAAGGAGATTCAGGAATTTTTTTAATAACGAAAGCCCATAATCCAGCTAGCGAACTAATAAAAATGATTGCTCTCCAACCGCCCAATATCCCTTCCACATCCATTGTTAAACTGGTTATTCCAAGGGCAATTAATGTACCAATTGGCCATCCTGCTGATAAATATACGGCTGCTTTACCACGCTGTTTAACTGGGAGCATTTCTTCGTAATAAGGAAAGATACACGCCAGTACACCACCCAAGGAAAAACCGGATAATAAGCGCAATGTGTAAAGTGTTTCAAAATTGGGTGAAAATGCACTGACAGCTGAAACCACTCCATATAAGAGTAAGCTGTAAATAATCGTTTTCTTTCGTCCGATTTTATCTCCAACAATCCCCCAAACATATGTCCCCGGAATCATACCTAAGAAAATTGCACCAATAAGGGAACCTACTTGGACAGGAGTTAAAGAAAATTCAGCGGCGATAGCTCCACTAATCATAATGATAATCATCATTTCCCATGCCTCGATTACAAACGCCATAAATAGCGCTACCCCTACAAACCGATGTTTTTTTGTAAATGGCATGTTTTCAAAAAAAGTACCAACTTCAACAGTTTTCTCTTGAGACTTAGCAGAAGCTACCACTTCCATTTAACCCACTCCCCTATTCATAATGATAAAACTAATTCTTATTTAAAACCTGATTATATAAGTTAAACGCCTCCACCTCCTTTTCCGGAGGAGATTGATACCCTACCTTTTTGCTGTGGGTCCAGGATAATTTTTGTTTTATTTCTACTAAAAATTCTGCGTATTTAAATGGCGCACAGCTCGCGTCAATGACTGGCACGCCTAATTCTTGTTGCAATGATTCAAAGAAACCAAACTCTCCTGTACAGCCTAATACAATGACATCTGCCCCATCTTTCTCGATCGCTTCATTCGCTGCCGCCCTGATTCTTCTCTTTGTTTCTTCAGGATCCTTCTGGAAATCATGCACCCCGAGCTCAAGCGATTTAAATGACGCCAATTTATGTGCAAAGCCATATTTGTGGACATTTTCTTTCATTTCCGGAATCCATTTTTTTCTGCCCACAAGAATCGAGAAATTTTCTCCAAGCGTTGTGGCAATGTGCAAAGCAGCTTCAGCAGGTGCGGTAACAACCATTTTTTCAGCAACTTCTCTGCATGCTCTTAAAGCGGGATCATAAAAACAGCCGAGAATTGCCGCGTCATAACCGTCCTCTTCCGCCTTTTTCACAGTCCTGATCAACTCTGGAATGACCATCGCTTCATAGCAGTTATACTCCACGTGGATCGGCCCTGGTCCGGCAAAAGAAACAACATCCACCACTGTGTCCGGACTTTTATAACGTTCAAATTGTGTTCTAAATTCTTCATCAAAAACGTCTGTGTGCAATGGATTAATAAACAAAATTCTCTTACTAGCCATTTTTTTCCTCCAATATTTAAAAATTCAGAATAATAACTATCTTTTTTATCATATTACCATAAATATTAAAGTAATAGCATAATTATTTTTGAAAAAAATAATTATTTTTAATATTAATTTAATTTCGCCCTTTTAGTCTTTTAATCTCGTAAAAGTAACTCTTTCAGTACCATCTAACCAGATACGTTCACCAACTTTTTGTAAAAGATCCAGATAAGTAAAATCAACCTGGGCAAAAACGTTAACCGGTTCATCCCCTTTGTGGCTCCGTGTATGTTCTGCACCATAGTAAATAGCTAAAACTTCTAAAACGTCCGGTTCAGACTCAAGCGCCCAATCTCTCCAGTAGACAATTTCCCCTACACTAGTAGAGATGGTTTGGTTTTCTCGTTTTGGCATAGAAGTAGATGAAATTTCAAAATTTACTTCACGGCCTGACCAGCGTGAATGCCTTACTGTCTGCGATATGGGAAGTGCCTCCCAAACGATTTGACACGTTTGGGGGGCCTTATCTTCTAGTAATGTTGCCGGGAAACTTTCCCCGTTTTCAAATTTGATTAATATTCGGCGCATATTTCACCTCTTAACCTATTTTGTTTCTTTGGCGATACATAATGGTTTCTTGTTCGTCCACTTCTAAAACGTCTTCCTTAATTACGACACCGTACTGCACAAACGCAGTTTGTCGGTCGATGTATCCATCGATAACATCTTCAAGCACACGAAAGGCTTCCCGTTCAAACGGATGCCCAAATCCGCCGCCTCCACCCGTTTTCACAATGACCTTGTCTCCATTGTTCATCGGTTTAGCATTTAATTTCAGGGCATTTTCTTCTTTTTCCCCACTTAAAATAGTTACTTCTGGTGATGCTGCCTCTTTACCATCAAAAAGTCCCCAGGCAGGTGTTTTTGAACGCTCTAACCAAAGGTATAAAAAAGCTTCATCTGCAGAAACTTCGTAGCCTCTAATAATTCCGAGACCTCCTCGGTTCTTTCCAGGTCCCCCAGAATTCTGTCTAAAGCCATAGGTGGTTACTTTAAAAGGATACTTATCTTCAAGAACCTCAATAGGCAGGTTCTTGAAATCGCCATTAACATTATTGATTAAACCGGATTGGCCGTCATTAGCAGCAAAGCCTCCCCAGCCGCCTGCCGTAGCTTCTACGTTTAAGAACGGCGTGTTACGGCGCGGGTCAATCCCTGAAAACGTTATGATCATCGAATCCCCGTAATGTGCACCCGCACTTCTTTCCTTAAGAGCTGGAGAAAGGGCTTTAACGACAAGATCAATAAGCAGGCCTAGTGCAGAAAAATACCAAACACACGCTGCCGGCTCTTGCGCACTAAAGATCGTTCTTTCTGGTACCACAACATTTAATGTTTTAAAATTCCCTCCGGTGACAGGTGCATCGGGGCTGATAAGTTCTTTAAAAGCTACCCGGCAGGCTGAGATCGTTTGAGCCAATCCACAGTTGGTCATTCCTCTAACTTGTTCGCTGGAGCCAGTGAGATCGATCGTAATATTTTCCCCTTCAACGGTTACTTTTACTTTTACTGGTACTGGTTCATCGGACACTCCATCATTGTCCAAACAACCTTCCGCCTCATAAACTCCATCAGCAATCCTCGCAATCATTTTGCGGTCTAAAAGTTCAGATTGCTTGAAAATATCCCGAATGGAGCGGTTTACTTTTTCTAAACCAAATCGGCTGATGATCTCATGAAAACGTTTCTCTCCGGTACGGCAGGCAGCAATTTGAGCATTAAGATCCCCTAATGCAGCATCGCGAAAACGGCTGTTAGAAATAATAAGATTAATAACATCTTTACGAGCCTGACCAGCATCGTATATTTTTGTAGGCGGAATACGTACTCCTTCCTGGTAGATTTCTGTAGCATCCATGGAGAAACCTGGATCCTGGGCACCTACATCAAGCCAGTGGGCACGATTCGCGGTAAAACCGATCAGTTCATCATCATAAAAAACGGGTGAAATTACTGTAATATCATTAAGATGAGTACCAGTTAGATAAGAATCATTCATGATATAGACATCACCTGGCTGATATCTTTCAACCCCACCAATCGAAGCGGTAACGATTTTTATACACTCATCTAAATTTCCTAAAAAGATTGGAAGTCCTGCTGATTGACCCAGCAATTCTGCGTTTTTATTAAAAATACCAACGCTGCAATCCTTCATTTCATATATGATCGGAGAAAAGGAACTTCTTGCCAAACTCGCATTCATTTCATGTGCGGCCGAAATTAGTGCATTCCGAATGATTTCCGTTGTAATTGGATTTTCTAAAAATTTACCTGTTTTCATTACAGTTTTAGCATCCATATGTTTAAACTACCTCCTTCGTAATTTCAAGGTTACCTGACCGATCCACTTCAACTCGATATCCCCCAGGGATAACTGTTGTGGTTCTAGGATCTTCTACAATCGCAGGTCCAAAAAATTGGTGGCCATACTGCAAATAAGCTGTCGTAAGGACTGGGGTATTTTTTTCCTGCCCATTCCAGATGACTTGTTTGTTTGTTCTGGTTACGATATCTGTATCCGTTTTAATCGAGGTTTCACTTCCTGTATCATTCTCTTTTTCTAGCTTTCCGTAGCCAGTGATACGTAAATTGACGGCCTCTATTATTCCATCAGGATTGTTATGGCCATAGATTTTCCCATGCATCTCATGGAAGAGACCAGCTAGCTGGACAATTGACTTGTGTTCATTTATTTCAACATTTAAAGGAACATTGACTGTGTATTCCTGGCCAACGTAGCGAATATCAACTGTACGTTGGAACGACATATCTTTCTTATTCACTTTTTGTTGAGCTAAAATGTTAATGGTTTCTTGCTCCATCTCAGTATAAAGATCACTCATCATCTTTTTATCGCTTCGATCTAAAACAGCTACAAACGTTCTTACTGCATCATGACGGATATCTGTCTGAAGCATGCCCCAAGCCGAGAAAGTGCCAGCAACTGTTGGGACAAGGATTTTCGTAATTCCAAGAAGATCGGCGATTAACACGGCGTGCATCGGACCCGCTCCACCAAATGCGACAAGCGCGAAATCACGTGGGTCAATCCCTTTGCTTACTGTTAACGTACGAATGGCGTCCGCCATTTTTGCATTGGCAATATCACAAATCCCTTCTGCTGTTTCTAGTACTCCTAAACCTAGCTGGTCAGCAATTTGCTTAACAGCTCGATAGGAAGCATCTCGGTCTAATCTCATGTTCCCGCCAAGAAACCCTTCCTCATCCAGACGTCCTAACACTAGGTTGGCGTCCGTTACAGTTGCTTGAGTACCTCCATTTCCATAACAGGCAGGACCTGGGTCTGCTCCTGCACTTTTTGGACCTACACGTAATCCCCCGCCCTCGATCCAGGCAATAGAACCACCACCCGCCCCAATTGTGTGAATATTAACCATTGGTGTAAGAATAGGAAACTCTTCTAGACTAGTTTCCGACGTAACATCTGGTTCTCCATCAATGACCAGACTTACATCAAAACTGGTTCCTCCCATATCGACACAAATTAGGTTCTTATAGTCTGTGAGTTTCCCAAGGCTAATACTTCCGATTGCACCCCCGACCGGACCGGACATAAGCGTTTGGATTGGCATTTTCTTTGCAACCCCAGATGTCATCACCCCGCCATTGGATTGCATAATATATAAGTCTCCTTCTAACCCTCCTTGCCCCGTCCTTTCTTCTAGACTAGCAAGATAGTTTTCAACAATCGGTGCTACATAGGCATTGATCACCGTCGTACTAGTACGTTCGTACTCACGCCATTCACGAGCAATTTCATGCGATAGCGATACTGAAATGTGAGGTGCTTTTTGTTTAATAAACTCTTTTACTTTTGTTTCATTTTCTGGGTTTTTGTATGAGTGTAAAAGACTTACCGAAACGGAGTTAAATCCTTTTTCGATAATTTGATTGACCACTTCATCCAAATGGTTAAAGTCTAGATTTGTCTCGACTGTACCGTCAGCTAAGACTCTTTCCTTTACCTCAAAAACGTTACGGCGCTTTACTAGAGGTTCCGGTTTTCTATATGTAATGCTATACATATCAGGACGATTCGCACGGCCTATTTCATAAATATCCCTAAAGCCTTCAGTGACAATTAAGGCTACATTCGATCCCTTTCGTTCGAGAAAAGCATTAAGTCCTGCTGTTGTTCCATGTACGAAGTAATCGATTTCACTAAAGTCCTCAACTAGATTTTTCATACCCTCCAATACACCATCTGACAGGTTCTTTGGAGTGGTTAAAATTTTCTCTGTTTGATATTTCGCTTCTTGCTTGTCATAAAGAACTAAATCCGTAAATGTTCCCCCTATATCTATCCCTAAACGATATCGCGTCACAAAAACAGCTCCTTTTCGTGCTATATTTTTAAGAGGTACTGCATTTAATTCAAATCTCAAAATCTAGTTATGCCTTTTCACTGCCCAAAGCTTCTTTTTTCCCAGTATGAACGAAATTTTTAGTAAGAATATTCAGTCTTTCGCAGCCATCATCAGTCACAAAAACGATATCCTCGATTCTAACACCAAAATTACCACTTAAATAAATGCCTGGCTCAATGCTAATGACCATTCCTTCTTCTAAAAGCTGTTCGTTGTTTGAAGTCACAAATGGTTCTTCGTGAACTTCTATTCCTAAGCCATGGCCAGTACGATGAGTAAAATATTCCCCATATCCGGCATTACTGATAATATCTCTTGCTGCCTTGTCAATATTCTTTAAAGGTACCCCTGGTCTTACAGCCTTAACGGCTGCTTCCTGTGCCTGTTTCACTATTTCATAGACTTTCAACATTTCGTCAGTAGGTTCTCCCCCTACTAATACCGTTCGGGTCATGTCTGAACAATAGTGGTCTTTAATTCCACCCATATCAATGACAACCATATCTCCAGCGGCAATAGAAGTTTCATCTGATTGATGATGTGGGATCGCTCCGTTTTTCCCCGAACCTACAATGGGATTAAAGGACAGTGTTTCAACTCCTTGCAAGGCAAAAAGGCGCTTAATCTCATCCGCTACCTCTTTCTCGGTAAGTCCAGGTCGAAGGTAATCAATTACTTGTTGTAATACATTATCCGCGATTGCGCCTGATCTCTTCAGTAATTCGAATTCTTGAGAGTCTTTATTTAGTCTTGATTTACCAATTACTTGCGTACTTTCAACAAACGATAATTGATTTTTCAATTGTATAAGCTTAAGTAGGTTTTGACTTGGCCATAGATTATCGATTGATACGGTTCCATTTAGTGGAAGAATACTTGCCAATAACTCCAATGAATTCTCTCCATCCTTCCAGAAAGCGTTTTCAAAAATTCCATTGAAACTGACTTCTTCTTTTGACATTTCATGAACGATCATGGTTGGCTTTCCAGCTTTAGGTATGACAATCGCCTGCAATCTTTCATGGGAGTCCAGCCATGTCCCGCTAAAATAGAAAAAATTCGGTGGTGAGGTAACTACAACAGCCTCTAGATTTAATTCTTCTAATTGTTTTTGTACTTTATGGATACGGTTTTGATATGACAATGAATACGCCTCCTCAAATTCTAGTTAAAAATTACATAGATAGAAAGCCCTGCTTTTTTATAAAAAATGCAAGGCTTTCTATATGCAAATACTCATCGAGTGTGAATGTTATTATATATTCTTATGAAATAATGGTTATCTGTTAACCAGTACCCAAACAAGTTCGCAATCTTCTTGTCCGTCGTTATAGGCCCAGTGTTCTTCGCCATGGGGAATAAAGGTGGCTTGTCCCGCCGAAACTCGGTATTCTTTTCCACCACTCATGGTTAAAATGGAGCCTTTTAAAAAAATAGCGTATTCATCTTGCTCATGTGAACCCGTTCCTTGGAGTGGAATCCGGGCACCTGCTGGAACGGAAACCGTGCCGATCGAAGCACGGGCCCCTTCAATGATGGATTCATCAAATAGTGTTTTCATTGTTATTCCCGGGCGGTCTTCCTTAGCCACATCCTCTAATGTAATTACATTCATTTATTTCGCCTCCTTTGCTAGACGTTCTAGAGATAGTTCTTTTACTTCTATAGTTGATGCATCAAGGATTACCCCATAATCATTTTTTGCTTGCTCGACAGTGATATACTCATTTTTCACGTCGCTAACCACCTTCTCAACCGGTCGTTTCAGCGGGTCACCGTATCCGCCACCCGATGCTGTTACAAGGCGGGCAACATCATTTTTATTTAACGGATATTGATTATACTTACCATATGGTCCGTCGACTTCACCGTTCGCTTTTACAATCTCAAAATAATTATTAGAACCATCTTTTCCTTCTTCTGCTCCCCATACATCATATTTATGGCGACCAAAGGATGCGGTAAAGACCTGATTATCTGTTAAAGCACGGTAAGAACGGATAACACCCTGACCACCGCGAAATTCACCTGCACCAGCTCCATCAGTAGATAGGCTATACTCATCAACTAAAACACCATTTCTTGTTTCGCACACTTCTACGGGGATATTGAAGGTTTCCCCATCCAGGATACAGAATTGACCGGAAGCTCCATCCGCGCCTTCTGCTCCTCCCCATCCACCAACAGATGGTTCAACAATCAAGAAACGCTCATCCGTATCTTGATGTTTACCTGAAAGAATCGCTACACACACTGATAAGAAATGGCCTGCAGATAAACGTTCAGGTACAACCGGGGCTAACGCTTTCCAAATTAAGTCTGTTCCAAATAACATCGACTCCCAATACATCGAAACAGGGGCTGGGCGCATCGCATTAAAGATCGAGCCTTTATCGGTAATAACATGAAGCGGGCGGAATGATCCATCATTTACATCTTGAGAAGGATTGGTTACGGCAAGATATACAGTGCGGACAGCAGAAACTAAACCCGTATAAGTAGTATTGATTGAACCAGTCACTTGCGGATGGCTGCCACGGAAGTCACAAATAAACTGATCATCGGTAATCGACACCTTCACCTGTACTCGGAATGGACCTTCTTCAATACCATCATCATCGATATAATCGACTGCTTCATACGTACCCTTCGGTATTTCTTTTAAAGCTTTAAGTGCTAATTGTTCACCATGCTCTAAAAGATAATTAATAGAGTTAAGCACAGTATCTTTTTTATACTTATCACACAATTCTTGGACTCGTCGTTCACCTGTTTTCAGTGCAGCTACCTGAGCCCACATATCCCCTAATGAAAGATCTGGAAAGCGGACATTTGCAGCTATAATATCCACTACAGCCTGATTCAATTTCCCTTCGTCAAATAATTTTATACAAGGAAATTGCAGGCCTTCTTGATAGATCTCTGTTGAATCGGTAGACATAGATCCAGCGTCTTTTCCTCCAACCTCTGTCCAGTGCGCTTTGTTCGCGGAAAAAGCGATTAACTCTCCTTGATAAAAGATCGGCATAACCAATCCAACATCACATAAATGGGAGCCGCCCCCGCCATATGGATCATTAATCAAAATGATGTCCCCCGGTTTTAAATCACCTGGTTTATTGTATCTTTCAACTGTTTCGCGAACCATGAAAGAAAGCATCCCAATAAAGCCAGTTACTCCGTTCCCTTGTGTTAGCAATTGGCCTTTAGAATCCATAAGACCGCTCGCATAGTCTAAAACTTCATATATAATCGGACTCATTGAAGTACGCGCTAAGGCATAAAACATTTCTTCGCCAATCGCAACTAATGAATCTTTAACAATATCTAATGTAAATGGATCTACTTTTGGTGCAACTGTATTTGCCATCGTCTTATACCCCCGTCTCAATGATTAAATTGCCATAAACGTCAACAGTGACCGATTGCCCAGGGTAAACAACTGTTGATGCAGATGACTCTTCCACAATGGCAGGCCCTTCAATAGCCGCATCTGGTGTTAGCTGTGCTCTGTCATATACCTTTGTTTCAATCCATCCATGCTCTTCATATAATACTGGTCTTACTTCTTTTAATGCACTTTCTAAAGATGCGCCGGTATTTTCCAGTTTAGCCAATTCAGGCTTCTTAACTGAACCAAGAGCTATTAAGTGCAGGTTAACAATTTCAGTTGGCGACTCTTCCAATTTAAATGTATATAATTGCTCATGTGTTTCATGGAACTTATGAATCACTTGCTGCATTGTTTCTTTAGTTATTTCTCCGTTAGGAACTGGAACTTTCACGGTATGCTCTTGACCGACATAGCGTAAGTCTACAAAACGAGTGAACAGAACGTTTTCCTTTTTTACACCTTCTTGATCATACTGAGAAATAGCGTCTGTTTCCTGTTTTGCCAGGGTCCCATTAAGCTCTCCATAATCAATGCCTTCAACTCGACGAATAAAGGTTTGGATGTAGTCATGACGCAAATCTGTCATTAGCATTCCCCAAGCTGAGAACACAGAAGTTGCTACTGGCACAATAACCTTTCGTACCCCAAGCTCTTTTGCAAGTGCCGGAGCATGCATAGAACCTCCCCCGCCAAATGCTACTAAAGCGAAATCACGTGGATCATAGCCTTTTCTCACCGAAATAAGTTTTAGTGCATTAAGCATATTGGAATTGGCAATTCGGATTATTCCAAGAGCTGCTTCGTCAACCGATGTATCAAAATGGTTAGCAATTTTTTCTTGTATCGCGTTTCTTACGCTTTCCATATCGACAGCGTTATCGAAGTTTTTCGGTGAAAGCCGTCCAACCACAAGATTCGCATCAGTAGTAGTAGGTTCTGTTCCGCCTTTACCATATGCGATAGGTCCTGGCAAGGCTCCTGCTGATTGCGGACCAACCCTTAAAGATCCACCAGCATCAATCCAGGCAATTGAACCGCCACCGTTACCGATTTCAACTATATCGACCACTGGAACTTTAATTGGATAACCCGCAGTACGGTCTGTACGTTCAATATTATACTCAGTTGTTACCTTTACTTCGCCGCCGTCGATCAGAGAACATTTCGCAGTTGTTCCACCAATGTCAAAGGCAATGATATTTTCTTCACCAAGGATTTTTCCTAAGATAGCTGATCCATAAATTCCTGCAACTGGTCCTGACTCTACCATATTGATTGGTGTTTGCTTTGATTGCTCAAATGTAGTCGTACCGCCATTTGATTGCATAATATATTTGTTAGATTTATTGCCAACTTTATTTAATTCATTTTCAAGACGATCGACATAAGAAGAAGCAATAGGTTTAACATATGAGTTTAATACCGTTGTACTAGTGCGCTCATATTCCCTCCACTCTCTTGTTACCTCGTGGGAAGCAGTAACCGCAACATCAGGCCATAATTCATTGATAAGCTCTACTGTTTCTTTTTCATGTAATGGATTGCTATATGCATGCAGGTAAGAAACAGCAATCGCTTCCACATTTTCTTTCTTAAAGTAATGAACAATTTCTTCTATTTGTCCTTTATTTAAAGCTTGGATTACTTCCCCTTTGTAGTTCAAACGTTCTTCTACTTCTTGTCGTAAATAACGCGGAACAAAAGGAGTAGGTTTTTGATATTGGATATTGAAGAGATCAGGACGATTTCCACGTGCTATCTCTAACACATCACGAAATCCCTTAGTTGTAATTAATCCTGTCTTCACACCTTTTCGTTCAGTTAACGCATTAATAATGACAGTGGTTCCATGAATAAAAGTCTCCAACTGTTCTGTATTGATACCGCTTACACGAATAACATCCAAAACTCCTTTTTCAAAATTCGGGGGAGTTGTATGACTTTTAGCAACCCCAATTTTCCCTTGTTGATCAACAAAAACTAAATCAGTAAATGTTCCGCCAATGTCTGTTGCTACTCTCATGATTTAACCACCCATCTTAATAAATAATTTTTATATAGAGCAAGCCATTTAAAAAATGACTGGCGTTACAAAACAAAAGACCTTTGCATCATGATCAAGTGGATTCGTAATGGAATGCGGGATAGTCGATGGAAAGTGAATGGTATCACCTGGTTTTAAGATGTATTCCTTTCCTTCCACAGTTACGATCATAGCGCCCTCAAGAATGTAATAGAACTCTTCACCTGGATGGGTCACAATTTTTTCTTTAGGCTCACCAGGAGGAAAAGTCACTAACAAAGGTTCCACTGCTCTTCCTGGAAACTCCCCCCCGAGCCGGGTATAGATCGCCCCTGCCCCCTCAATTCTAAATGGTTTTTGTTCTTCTACTGTTACTTTATAATTTTTATTGGCAAAATCTTCGAAAAAATCAGTTATAGGAACATCGAATGCATCCGCTAATTTTTTCAATGATGTAATAGCTATTGAAGATGCAGCACGTTCAACTTGAGATAAAAAACTGATTGAAAGGCCTGTTTTCTCACTTAAATCCTTAAGTGTGAGTTTTTTTTCAAGCCGTAACTCTCTGATTTTCTTTGATACTTCTTCTTCCATTTTAAGACCCCCAAACGAGTAAAACATTTAAAATATATCGTAATTATTTAAGTAATACTGTATTTAATTTCATAATACCATATTATTTTTTAAATTAACAGTATTTTTAAAAATTTTCGGAAGAAAATAAACAACCTGTATCTTTGAAAAACGATTCAAAGAATACAGGTTGATAATTACTGGATGGTGCTGGCACCTACCTTATTTAGAAAACAATCCTTTTAGGGCAAATGCTACGTTTTGCGGTCTTTCTGCCAATCGACGCATGAAGTAACCAAACCAGTCGTCACCAAATGGAATGTATACACGCATTTTGTATTCCTCTTTTACTAAACTGAGCTGCATTTCTGTTCTAAAACCATACAGCATTTGAAATTCAAATTGATCATTTGAAATATTATTCTTTTTCGCAAATTCTTTTACTTTAGCAATTATATTATGGTCATGGGTAGCAATTGCTGTATAGGTGCCGCTCAACAAATGCTCTTTGATTATCCTCATGTAATTTCCATCAATCTCGTTTTTATCCTGAATTGCAACTTCTGGAGATTCCTTATAAGCACCCTTTACGAGACGGAGAGGAATTCCTTTTAAATCTTTCACATCCTGCTCGGCTCGATTTAAATAAGCTTGTATCACGGTTCCCACATTATCAAAGTCTTCGCGAAGTTCTCTTAGAATGTCTAATGTAACCTGGCAATGTGCATGATCTTCCATATCGATTCTGACAAAATTCTTCGTTTTTTTAGCTGTTTCTAGTATTCTACGCATGTTATCCAGGCAAAATTCTTTATCAATATCCAATCCAAGCTGGGTCATTTTAACTGATAGATTGCTATTTACCCCAGCCCTGAAGATTGCTTCTAATGTTCTTACATTGTATTCCGTAGCTTCTATAGCTTCCTCTCTGCTCGAAACAAATTCTCCTAAATGGTCGAGAGTACAGACTAACCCTTTTTCATTTAGTTTTTTAACAGTGTCAATGGCGCTCTTGATGGTAACCCCCGCGACCACTTGAGAAGCACCAAACCGTAATCCCCATTTTTTTGCTGCTTTATTTAATGATTTGTTTTGTGAAGCGTGAAGAAAAATATTTTTCGAAACTTCTGCGATCATTTCCTAACCTCCCAAGATTTTGGTTATCGACTTTTTTAAATCAAACGTTCGCTTATTGTTTTCGCTTGCATATGCAAAATGAGATAGTCAGGGCCTCCAGCTTTTGAGTCCGTTCCCGACATGTTAAATCCGCCGAATGGCTGGTATCCAACGATCGCTCCTGTGCATCCGCGATTGAAGTAAAGATTTCCAACATTGAATTCCTGTTTTGCACGCTCGATGTGTTCCCTATTGTTTGAAAGCAATGCACCTGTTAATCCGTAATCGGTGTTATTCGCAATTTTCATCATATGATCAAAGTCACGTGCCTTACAGAAAGCTAGAACAGGGCCAAAAATTTCTTCCTGCATTAATCGTGCATTTTCGTCCACATCAGCGAAAATCGTAGGCTCTATGAAGTAACCTTTAGAATCGTCAGTATTGCCACCTGTCACCAGGACGCCCTCTTCTCTGCCAATTTCAATATACTTAGAAATCTTTTTGTATGAATTAGCGTCAATAACTGGCCCCATATAAGTGCCGACGTCTTCGGGGCTGCCAAGCTTTAATGTTTTAGTTAATGCCACTGCTTTTTCAAGTACTTCATCATATACATGCTGGTGTACCACTGCACGAGAACCAGCTGAACATTTTTGTCCTGAATACCCAAATGCAGAATATACGATTGAAGATGCTGCAAGATCCAAATCTGCATCTTTATCAACGACTACTGTATCCTTTCCACCCATTTCTGCAATCACACGCTTTAACCAAATTTGACCAGGATGTACCTTAGCTGCACGTTCGTAAATGCGGCAGCCTACTTCACGGGAGCCAGTAAATGATACAAAGCGAGTTTTCGGATGATCAACAAGATAATCTCCTACTTCCGCACCACTTCCTGGAATATAATTAAGAACTCCCTCTGGCAGCCCAGCTTCTTCCATTACTTCAACGAACTTCGCGGCAACAACTGGTGTATTGTTAGAAGGTTTTAATAGAATCGTGTTTCCGGCTACTATAGCTGCAGCTGCTGTTCCTGCCATGATTGCTAAAGGGAAGTTAAACGGTGAAATAATGATTCCAACTCCTAGAGGAATATAATTGTAACTATTTACTTCTCCTTCACGGCTTTTTACTTGGGCACCGTCTTTTAATTCCACCATTTGGCGGGCATAGTATTCAAGAAAATCAATTGCTTCTGCTGTATCGGCATCTGCTTCTCTCCATGGCTTTCCAGCCTCTTTTACAAGGTAGCTTGAGAATTCATGTTTGCGTTTGCGAATAATAGAGGCTGCACGGAAAAGAATTTCTGCACGATTTTCTGCATCCTCCTTTTTCCATGATTCGAATGAAGTCAATGCAGCTTGCATCGCGTTTTCAGCTAATTTTTGGTCTGCTTTAGATACTCTTCCAATGACTTCTTCTTTTTTAGCTGGGTTAATGGAGACGATTTTCGCTTCAGTAGTAATGCGTTTTCCTCCGATAATAAGCGGATATTCTTTCTCAAGCTGTGAGTTAACAAAAGATAATGCCGCTTCAAATTCTTTCTTGTTTTCCTCTACTGAAAAATCTGTAAATTGTTCGTGTTTGTAATCTTTAACCTTGCTTAATTCTGTTGTGTTCATGATTTTCTCTCCTTTTATTAAATAGTATATTTGTATTTTGAAAGATATTAATATTATGTTTCTTCTGCACAAAAGCCTGTTTACAACTGAATGTTGGTTCCAGCATTATGCTTTAAAGCTTTTTCATATAAATATTGCGCTACTACTAAATCCACAACGGCAAGTCCGACAGATTTAAAAACAGTTTTTTCCTCAACGCTTTCTCTACCTTTTCGTTCACCACTAACAATTTCACCAAGCTCTGCATAAATATTGCTTTTGTGAAACAGACCTTCTTGAATCGGTATTTGCAAATCACCTGTTTCTTCTAGTGCAGCATGCCTCGATTCCACAACGACTTTCTCGGCCGTAGAAAAAACGTGAGATGGCAATTCCTGCATAGCTGGGCGAAATGAACCGACGGCATTAATATGAACACCAGGCTTTATCAAATCTGTAAAAACCGGTGATAGAGAGTTCGTAGCCGTTACAATAATATCCGCTTCATGTACAACCTGATTTGAATCCGTACCCACTTGTACATCCACGCTAAATTTTTGATCAATGTATTTAGCAAACTCTTTTGCTTTTCTTGGCGTCCGGTTATAAAGGGAGACTTTTTTTATGTCTCGAACAGCTAGGATGGCTTCTAGTAAGCCAGTTGCTTGTTCCCCTGTCCCGATTATGCTTACTATTTTAGAATCAGGACGAGATAAATATTTAGTTGCAACACCAGTAAGTGCTCCAGTTCGTATCATTGTTAAATAAGAGCCTTCCAATAAAGCAAGCGGTTCACCTGTTTCAAAATCAAATAGAATAACTACTCCATTTATCGTTTTCTTACCTAATTTTTTATTACCTGGGACTACGTTTACTAGTTTTACTCCCACGCTCCTAAGCTCTTCTGCAACTGAGGGCATCACTAAAGCGGTATTTTGAGAATTACCGAATGGCAGAGCCGAACGAATGGGAGTAATTGTCCGGGAGGCCGAAAATTCACTTAGTGCCACTGCAGCATGTTCTATAACCTCATTCATATCTATTAAATTTCTTTGTTCATTAGCATTTATAACTAACATTCATCTACCTCCTATCCCTCTTAATATATTTAACCTTCGTCTGTTTTAAAATATTTTCAAGGTTTCAATAGTTGCTTACTGTATTTTATTGCAAGAACTGTGCCAAAACAAAAAAAAGCGAAGTTTGTCAATTTTCAGCAAACTTTGTTTACAACTTAACTTAAACAATGTATATTTTTATCAACAATACTGTATACAAAGTGTATATTTTTTAAACACTTTTTTAAAATTTAATCAATCAAATCTTCGAGGTGGTATATGAAAAAAAACGATTCTTTTGCCCTTGATACCCTTCATACGTTGTTGTCTTCATTAGAAGAAGCCATTTCTGTCATAAACACAGATGGAGAAATGGTATTCTGGAACGAAGCAGCTGAAAAAACGTACCATATAAAAAAAGAAGAGATTATCGGAAGGAATATTCGCAATTTTTTTGAACAAGAGGATATTATGAATTTGAAGGTTCTCGAAACCCAGCAGTCCATCCGAGATATGTATCACATTCCACGGCCTGACAAGCATGTCTTAATAAGCGCGAGCCCTATTTACAATCAAAACAAAGAACTTATTGGCAGTATGTCAGTGGAAAAAGATATTTCCGCCACAATAAAATTAAATGAACAATTAACCTCTACTTCTAAAGAGTTACAGCAGCTAAAACAACAAATCACTCAAAACCATCTAGATGATCCATTTAATAAGATAAAAGGAAAAAATGCCTCAATTCAACAGATTATTCATGACACAAAAAAAGTAGCAAAGACAGGCGCAACGATTTTGATTAGCGGAGAAAGTGGTGTTGGGAAAGAACTTTTTGCCCAAGCCATACATGAAGAAAGCTCACGAAGCGAAAAACCATTTATTCCGATTAATTGCGGGGCGATTCCTAATGCCCTGTTTGAAAGTGAGCTCTTTGGTTATGAAGCAGGTGCCTATACAGGTGCTTCAAAAGGAGGAAAACCGGGGAAACTAGAATTAGCAGAGGGAGGAACTCTATTTTTAGATGAAGTAGGAGAACTTCCACTGGATATGCAGGTCAAACTTTTGAGGGCTTTACAAGAAAAAGAAATCTATCGCATAGGTGGACAAACTCCGATAAAAGTTAATGTTAGGATTATTGCCGCCACCAATCGTATTCTAGAAAATATGGTTTCAGATGGAACATTTCGTTCTGATTTATTTTATCGGCTAAATGTATTCTCTGCTCAGATCCCTCCACTACGAGAAAGAAAAGATGACATTCCTTTTTTACTTTATGATTTTTTAAAAGAACTTTCTATCAAATATAACAAAGCAGTACCTGCAATTAATCGAGAGACAGTCCATCGATTGACCGAGTATCATTGGCCAGGTAATATACGAGAGCTGCGTAATTTAGTAGAGAGATTGGTTGTACTTCACGAACGCAGTGAAATTTTTGAAAATGACATCTACCAGCTCCTACCGCAAGCAAAGCGAACTATTGATACTACAGTGCGATCATTATTTCATGAAAAAGAAAGATTAGAAAAAGAAAGAATCCTTCAAACACTTCAAACGACATATGGGAACAAAAGTATAACAGCAAAAGAATTAGGTATAACACGGGCTACTCTTTATAAAAAAATGAAGAAATATGGGATCATATCATATTTAAGGTAAATAGTTATTTGGCAATTCAAATAACGGCAACATTTGAACAGTTAATTGATCGGCTTGATATTGAAAATTTCTTATTAGATATACCCGTTTTCTATGTCATACGGTTCTCCTTTTAATAATTTCGTATCCTTTTTGCCATCACCTGTGCCATCCATTTGCTTACTGGTTATAGTGATGAATTTGTTTGTTTCCTCAAGAGCATAAACAGCAGTGAAAGCGGATAATGACATGAAAAAGAAAGCACAAAAGCAAATTCATATTTTTTTCATATTGTTCCCTACAGCATAATCATACTGATAGGTTTCCCACTATCATTCCATTACAAATCGAGAATGCTATACTTTGTGGATAGATTGAATATCTTAGAGGAGGTAAATCGCATAAAGTACATAAAATCACAAATGAAACAGCTGGTCAAAGATAAAAAAGTATTGCAATGGCGCTTAAAAGAGTTGGAGGAAGAACGCACCCTAGAGAAGAACTTTGCTCTTATAAAGCGAAAACTTTAATTGATTTTGCAAAGAAACGGATCCAACCAGGCTCAATAATTAGTAGTGATGCATATCATTCCTACCGAGCGCTTGATGGAGCTGGATTTAATCACGAGTATCAAGTCTATGATGCCAAAGAAAGTCCAGACCATTTACACTGGTTACATACCGTTCTTTCGAACGCAAAGGCGTTTGTTGGTGGCACATAGTGCCACTAAACGGCTGAACCATTCACCTTTGAATTTCCTTCGATTAAATCGATAACAAAATTCATCTAGATAGGATTGAAAATGCTTGGAGTCAAGCCCGTGGCATTAAAAATTTTTAAAGTTTTAGGACTGAATAAAGACGAGACAAAAAATAAAACTCTGTCACTATACTAGTGCTACGGTTTTACTAAATTATAGAGAAGATTTTAACACTGTCGTCCCTTCGGTGTCTAACTGTCCGCATTCGGTTCAAGCGTAATCGCCACGGTATCCCAATTTACCCCTTTTAATTGACTCAGTTAATATACAACACCGCATTGACTCCAATCACACCGCCTTTAAAAGGTGTTATTTCTAGTTATTTTTAAATATCATTAGTTATTGGGTTTTTCGCTTAGGATGCAACTTGACTCCCGCCTTTGTTTTACGGAATTTTGCCCATTTATGATTTGTCAAATTGAGTGGCAATGTGCTTGAATCGATGATTTTTAACGGCATCACGAGTTTTGTATAGTGGGTTTTGACATGAATTTGTGACACTAAATCTAGAAAAAGAGTTTGGAATAGATCTGGATTCAAACCATTTAATCGGTGCGACAGCCGGGAAATACTAATAGAATCAAGGTCGATGCCCTTTTGAAGCTGGTCATCGAAAAGACAATCGCCCAGTGCATGAAGACGTTCGATTTCTTGTAGCTGCGCAAAAAGTAGTAATTGTGGCAACAACCACTTGATTCCGACGACCTTTAATTGCCCGTCCGAGTAATTCTTCATTTTTACCTACGCCATACATATCAGCTGTGTCGAGAAGCGTAATCCCCATTTCAATTGCACAATGGATTGTTTTAATAGACTCGTCGTCATCTCTCCCACTGTAAAAATCCGACATCCCCATACAGCCTAGTCCAAGCGCCGATACTTCCAGCCCAGTTTTACCTAATATTCTTTTTTGCATTCCAACACACCTTCCTTCATGTCGTTCTGTATTAAGAACATTATAATACGCCAATTACATTGAGTAAATGAGTTAAAGATACTAGTGAATATAGAAAAGAGGCTCTATTTTGCCTATACCCGATAAACTAACTGTCTTCGGTAAGATAAACCGGCTCTTTCTTACTCTATCCCGATAAATTATCTAACTTCGGTAAGATAAAGCACCACTTTCTTACCCTAACTCAATAAATTATCTGACCTCAGTTAGATAGAGCGATTCTAAAAGCTTATGCAAAGATAGGAACCTTTAATCCCAGAGAAAAAAGACTAACTGCGAATAGGTAGTCCCTGACCGAAGAAATTACAATATTCCTTTTAACGATTCCATCACTTGATCAATCTCATCTTTCGTCGTAAACCGGCCTAAGCTAAAGCGGATCGCACCCATCCCCACCTCTTCAGGAACATCCATCTCTTTTAATACCGGTGATAATTCAATGCTGCCGGCATGACAGGCTGATCCAGTTGAAGCCGCTAAATATGGGATGGCTGACAACAAGTCTTGACCGATTTTTCTTACAAAACTTACATTTAAAGTATTGGGCAGACGTTCCTCAGGGTGTCCATTCAATACTACCTTGTCTCCAAACGCATCCTGTAATTGCTGCCAAAAATAGTCGGTCAAATCTTTTATGCCACGAGTTCCTACCTCTTGTTTAGCAATTTCACAAGCCATTCCTAATCCCACTGCTAGTAAAGTATTTTCCGTGCCGGCACGCAGTCCAAACTCATGCCCAGCCCCGTGTATAAGTGGTTCCAGTTGGATTCCCTCTCGAATAAAGAGTGCTCCAATTCCTTTCGGAGCATAGAGTTTATGGCCGGCAATCGTGAGCATATCTACCTTCAAATCATTAACATTTACCGGGACTTTTCCAACCGATTGAGAAGCATCCGTATGAAAAGCTATCCCATGCTCTTTAGCTATATCCCCGATCGTTTGGATTGGTTGTAAGGTACCTGTTTCATTATTGGAATGCATAATCGAAATCAAGATCGTTTCCTTAGTAATCGCCTTTTCTATTTCTTCTAGTGTAACTTTCCCAGTCCGATCCACGTCTACATATGTGACCTTTGCCCCTATTTGTTCGAGGAATTTACATGGATTCATGATCGCAGGATGTTCAATTTTAGAAGTAATGATATGGTTGCCTTTATGCCGATTTTTAAAATAAAAACCTTTTAATGCAAGGTTATTGGCTTCGCTGCCGCCACTTGTGAAAATAATTTCTCTAGGGGAACATCCAATTAACTCAGCAACCTGTTTTCGGGCATTATGTAATAATTCTTTTACAGGTCTCCCCGCCCAATGTAAGGCGGATGGATTCCCATAAAAATTATCTAGCAACGGTTTCATGGCCTCTACTACTTCAGGAGCCATAGGTGTGCTGGCATTGTAATCAAGATAAATTTTTTCCATCGATTGATTCCTTCCCTTCCACTTCTGAACCGATGATTAAACCATGACCTTTGCACTGTTTTTAATAAATTCTAAGAACAAATTGTTCATCTCAGCGTTTGTACTTGCCATGGATTCAGGATGCCACTGAACACCCACCGTAAATGTGGTTGGATGGGTATATTCTACTGCTTCAACGATTCCATCGGATGATTGTGCAACGATACGAAGATCCTTGGCTACCTCACCGATTGCTTGATGGTGAAGACTATTGACTCGGACTCGATTAGATCCTACTATTTCAAACAATCTACTATTTTTGGAGATGGTCACCCAATGGGTATCTTGACTCCTATCAATCTTCTGAGAGTGTTGGATTGGTTCAATGACTTGACTCGGGATATCCTGAATTAAGGTTCCTCCCAATGCGACATTCAAAATTTGCACTCCTCTGCAAATCGCAAGAAGGGGAATATCGTTCTCAAGCGCATATTTAACAATCGCAATCTCTGCCAAGTCCCGCTCTGGTGTAGTTGGACCTAAGTGGTGATGTGGATCCTGATTAAAAAGTTTAGGATCGACGTCCTCTCCCCCGCTTAGGATAATTCCATCACATAAACCAAGCGTTTCTAAAGAAATTTCGGGGTTAATATATGGAAGGATAATAGGGATCCCTCCGTTAGCGACAACACTTTTATGGTAATCATGGTGCACATAAACACCTTCCATATAGTCGTTATGTTTAACATAGGCACCCGTTATGCCGATAATTGGTTTTCTGTTCATCTTTCTTCCCCCTATAACTTTGACACTAATATTGATATCTTAACACAATTATTTTTCAATACAGCACTGAAAAAATTTACATAATCTTAAAATGAACTTCATATATTAATCTGTATTGCAAATATACAATAATATTAACATGATCAAAGGATGGAGATACTATGGAGCATGTTCTTTACAATGGAAAGAAATATATTATCCTTTATACGTACGATTCTGGATACTGCGAAATTAAAGAAATAGAAAGTGTTCATAATGTACAATTGGTTCATTTATCAGAATTAAAAAATCTAACTTAAAAGATAGAGCTGGAAAAGGAAAAACTCCTTTACCAGCTTTTTTAATGCTTGACTGTGTTAAACTTGGCCATAAAATAACAATGACCATTAAAACAGCTAATTGATTAAATAATTTAAATATTTTACTAAAATTTATTTCGAAATCCGAAAAAGATGTTAAAATCTATTTATTAAATTGAAATAGATTGTAGGGGATTGGATGAATAAGAATAAGAGACTATGGCTTATTTATGGGATGTTATTTTTTGCCACGGCTATATGGGGAAGTGCGTTTCTTGCTGGTAAAGTCGCCGTAAAAGACTTTGAACCAGCAACCGTTGCTTTTTTACGTTTTTTGGGGGCTGCTATTCTATTGTTTCCGCTTATGTGGCTGATGGAAAAAAATCGAAAGAAGCCCACTCTCAAAGATTATGGATTATTTGCCGTTCTTGGATTAACAGGCATTGCAATATATAATATTTGTTTTTTTATGGCTACCAAACATGCACCGGTTATTAAGAGTTCCTTATTTATTGCCTCAAACCCAGTACTGATTGTCCTTTTATCAGGATTATTTTTAAAAGAAACAATCACCAAAAACCATATGATTGGAATGGTGATTGCCCTAACTGGGGTTACCTTCATTATTACCGATGGTCACCTACTCTCACTGTTCCAATACGGTTTTGAGACGATTGACTTTGTTTTACTAGGTGCAGTAATAAGCTGGGCATTGTACAGTGTGGTTGGTAAAGTCGTTTTAAAAAAATTCAGCGCGGTGGAATCCACCACTTATGCGGTTGCATTTGGTACCATATTTTTATTTCCGTTTGCATACCTGGAAACATCCTGGCACGATGTACAAACCGCTAGTGTTTCAACCTGGATCGCTATTTCACATATGAGCATTTTTGTAACGGTTGTTTCATTTATCATGTACTATTACGGCATAAAAGAGGTTGGTGCTGCGAAGGCTTCTATCTTTATTAATGTGATGCCGTTATCAGCTGTCTTGATGGCTACCTTCTTTTTAGGTGAGACCTTTACATTGGCTCAAGGGATAGGTGCCGCCTTTGTTTTAACTGGGGTTTATATTGGAACCAACACGAAACTTTTTAGAAGAAAATTACAAGCAGCATGATTTAAAGGTCAAAACGGCAGTGATTTAGCTAATCACCGCCGTTTTCTTTTGATATTTATTAGTTTCTTCCCTTAAAAAGATGAAACAATGGAAGCGACGATATGCCGAGAATCCCATTGCCCTTCGGAAAAAGAAATGATTGGGTATTTTTTCGGGAAAAGCATTTGAGTAATTTCATCAATCGAGCGACCTTGCTTGTGGAGATTTCCTACTTCACCGGAAAGATTCTCTAGATAATCTAATTTTTGCTTCATCATGCTTTTTCCATCCTTAATATAACCAGCATGACAGCAAAACAGGGCTTGAAAGTCAAAGCTGAGCACCCTGCGAATCGAATCGATAATAACCGGAATGGATTCGCTGTCCATAATGACCTTCGTTTTCGGTGTTACGAATAAATCTCCTGAAAATAATCGGCCAGATTCTTCATGAAAAAAAGAGACATGGTCATCGGCATGTCCTGGCGTATAGATGACTTTCCATTCTTGACTACAAGATTGAATCACGTCCTCAAGCGGCAAGGGTTGAAACGGCGTCCGCATTCCCCAGGTAAGCTTGCGGTACTTAGGATAGGGATAAGGCTCATTACAGATACTAATACCTTTTGGATGTAAATAGATTGGAATTTTTTTTTGCTTCTGAATCCATGGGGCTAAACCAGAATGGTCTTCATGACTATGTGTCAATGTTACTATCTCAAAGTTAAGATTCTTATAAATAGGGATAAGCTCTGTTTCAAGACACTGGGGCCCTGTATCAATTAGCATTCCGTCTACCAAAAAAGAATAAACCGTTCCTAATTTGAGTCCCGACTGTTGAACATTTCCTTCTATACATAATACGTCCTCATTCGTTAATACGTTTAACATAATCGATAATGCACACCTTTCTTTTTCGAATTTTCAAAATACTTTATTTAACTGTATCGAAAAATGAATGAATAATCAATCATGTTAACCTGATGAAATTTATTCCTACTTATCAAAAAGATAAATGCATATTTCTCTACTTTTTTTCAAATTATATGAAAAAAAGGTGGTTATATAAATGAGTAATTGGCATCTCATTTTGTCTGGTATTGCATTGTTAGTATTGATTGGCGGTTTAATTTTTACGTTAGGAACTGGAAGAATGGTCAGTACTAGATCAAGTGAATTTGATACGCAAATCAATGAAAAAACTCAAAGACATCCTTATTTACTGAATCCCGTGTTTCTTGTTTGGATTATCGCCATTGCAGCTATCATTATTTATATCATCTATCTTGGCTTTAATTACTATTGATAAAAAAACGCAGCGAAAGGACCCCCTATTACCCGGGGTACCATTCGTTGCGTTATGTTTTATTCTGCCGGAGCATGTTCCACGGCGATTTGGTATGCAGCCAATATCGCTTCACTTTCAGAGGGGGTATTAATACCCACTAAGTCTTGGTTACCTTCCTCACCCTCAATCTTCATTACGATGGTTTCATCCTCTGCATTTAGTAGAGCATAGGATTCATCCTTCATATCAAACAAGGCTTCAACAGCAAATTCTTTAAGATTCCCGTGGTCATCTTCAATCGTTATATAATCACGTGGTTCATCATGCTTCATCGTCCCTCACCTCAACAAAAGTACTCAGAAATATTGTTCCCTTACCCACAAAAAAGTTCAGTGGAAAAATATTGTTAATACCATTTGAAATTGGGAAAAGTAATATCGGCATTATTGATTGGGTGGTGTGTGATTGACGATTAGTTTTGTGGGTTAAAGGTAAAGTTTTAGTGGTTGTTTGTGCGTTTACCAAGAACATTGGTACAACAAATAGTGGGTTGCAAAATTGAAGTGTTTAATGAGGTTTGCTAATAAGGCTTGGGGCTCTTCAATTTCCCTGTAATAATAGGAATCATAAGAGAGGTTACCAAAAAAACAACCAGGTCTTGTTGGTAAAATATTATAGGTAAAGAAACTAAATACATATCAAGTCCCATGTTCTAACTCCTTTTTCTAATTTATTAGCTGTAAACATATAGTAATACAACCACTATTATCCTATCATAAATAAACTCCATCACCGCCTACTTCATATGAACAAATATTGAATTTTTCGACATTTTTCTATATAAACTGCTATTTTTTCTTGATAAAATAAAAATCAAATGAAGAAGGGTTTGTCCTTCAGAAAGAGGTTTCGTGTGGCACATAACCCGGTCGATTCAAAACCAGATTGGTTGAAGAGTTACATAGATTCACCAGAAAAGCAGGAAAAGTTATATAGACGAACATTACTGATCGTTGTCATGTCACAGATTTTCGGTGGGGCTGGACTTGCTGCTGGAATTACGGTTGGCGCACTTCTTGCCCAAGATATGTTAGGGACGGATAGCTATGCAGGGATACCAGCAGCATTGTTAACATTGGGTTCTGCTGGTGCAGCGTTGCTTATCGGTCGAGTCTCACAACGTTTCGGCCGCCGAATAGGACTTGCGGGAGGATTCTTGACTGGTGGGATCGGTGCGATTGGAGTGATCGTTTCCGCCATCACAAGTAATATCTTTCTTCTTTTCGCCTCGCTTCTGGTCTATGGTGCAGGCTCAGCTTCAAACTTACAAGCCCGCTATGCTGGAACCGACTTAGCAAAACCCACACAGCGAGCGACATCCATCAGTATTGCCATGGTATCAACCACATTCGGCGCTGTGGCGGGACCGAATTTGGTCGATGTAATGGGCCGATTTGCCACGTCAATCGGTGTCCCTTCTCTTGCCGGTCCGTTCATACTTGGCGCGACTGCCTTTATCCTTGCGGGGTTAGTCCTATTAGCTTTCCTGCGCCCAGATCCTCTGATGGTTGCAGAAGCGATTGCAGTTGATCAGCAAATGCATAGAAGTAATCCCTTAGAGAAGCAATCTAGTAATCTAGCTATCAATAAACGAGGAATCGTGGTTGCTGCGACCATTATGGTTTTAACTCAAATTGTCATGACATCCATCATGACAATGACACCAGTATACATGAAACATCATGGGCATGGTCTAAGAGAAGTTGGAATGGTAATCGGCTTCCATATAGGTGCCATGTACCTTCCCTCACTAGTAACAGGTATTCTCGTAGATAAGATAGGCCGAACTACAATGGCCATCGCTTCCGGTGCCACGCTCCTTGCAGCTGGTATTCTTGCTGGCAGTGCACCTGCTGATTCCATGCTGGTTCTTATCATTGCACTCGTTTTGCTCGGGCTTGGCTGGAACTTTGGGTTAATTAGCGGCACGGCACTGATTGTCGATTCAACATCCCCCTCTAACCGGGCCAAAACACAGGGAACAGTAGATGTTTTAATTGCTTTAGCTGGGGCATCCGGGGGAGCGCTTTCCGGGATGGTGGTTGCACAAACGAGTTATGCTGGACTCTCATTTGCGGGAGGGATCCTTTCCTTACTGCTGATCCCAGTCGTGATCTGGTCTCGTAGTAATCAGAGAATGACTGAATAAAGCTAGAGTTTTTGACAAAAAGTATAGGGAAAAAGGAAACCTGTCTCTGGTTCGCCAGTGGTCATCCTTTTCCCTTTTTGATTTCTTTTAATAAAAAAAGCAAAATTTTTAGGATTTCACAATTAAATTTATTTTCGGAATTTTATAAGTATGTTATAGTCATAGAAAAGAAAAATGGAGTGATAAAAATGAAACTGCAAGTCCAACGCGCTTATAATTTTAATGCAGGCCCTTCTGCGTTACCTATTTCCGTCTTAGAAAAAGCTCAAGAAGAACTGATTGATTTTCGAGGTACAGGCATGTCAGTCATGGAGCTTAGCCATCGAAGCAAAGCATATGAAGAAGTACATAATCAGGCGATTGACAGCTTGAAGGAACTGCTTTCTATTCCTGATACCCATGAAGTACTCTTCTTGCAAGGCGGAGCGAGTCTTCAGTTTTCAATGATTCCGATGAATTTTTTACAATCTGGAAAAAAAGCCGGATATGTAATGACAGGCTCTTGGTCAGAGAAAGCATTCACGGAGGCAAAACTATTTGGGGATGTTTATCATGCGGCTTCCACGAAAGAAGGCAACTACCGCAGCATCCCAACGCTTGATCAAATACAGTACGATCAATCGGATGCTTATTTACACCTAACATCGAACAATACCATTTATGGTACCCAATGGAAGGACTTCCCTGACACTGGCGATGTTCCCTTAATCGCAGACATGTCGAGTGATATTCTGTCTAAGCCGATTGATGTCAGCAAGTTTGCGCTAATTTATGCTGGTGCCCAGAAAAACCTTGGTCCTTCAGGCGTAACGGTTGTGATTATTCGCAAGGATTTGCTTGAACAAGCAAACACAAATATCCCAACAATGTTAAAGTACAGTACACATTCTAAAAATAATTCATTGTACAACACACCGCCAACCTTCGGCATTTATATGCTGGGTGAGGTCTTAAACTGGGCTCGTGAGTTAGGTGGCTTATCTGCGATTGCTGAGCTTAATGATAAAAAAGCGAATCTGATTTACGAAACAATTGATACAAGTAATGGTTTTTACATTGGCCATGCTGAACCGGAAAGTCGTTCTCTCATGAACCTTACTTTTAACTTAGCATCGAAAGACCTAGAAAAGAAATTCCTCGAGCAAGCGAAACAAAAAGGCTTTGTTGGCGTAAACGGTCATCGCTCTATCGGCGGATGTCGTGTATCAGCTTATAATGCTGTTCCAGTTGAGGCATGTAAGGCATTCAAAGAGTTTATGATTCAATTCCAAGCAGAAAATAGCTAATGAAAAATCACCCTCTATATTTTTTAGAGGGTGATTTTTTCAGTTCATCGGACTTTATAAACCGCTCTTACTTACATTGGTCGTGATTTTTCCAGTCAAACAGGCTGTATAAACGAACACTAAATGCGAATAGCCACTTGCTTTTTAAAGCAATCGACCGCTTTCTCTGAATCAACCGGATATCCCAGCTCATTCATCGTTTCTCCGATCAAAACGACCGCATCTTCGAGCATTTGTTCCGTCGTATTCCCCATATGTCCAATCCGGAACGCCTTCCCTGCCAAATGGGCTAGTGATCCAGCTACAATCACTCCTTTTTTTGCAAGTGAAGAACGGAAAGCAGCATCGTCCATTCCATCAGGATAAAGAATACAACTAAGTGTTGCGGCAGCGACTTCTTCCTTTGCTAACGCCTTCATCCCGTATACGGCAAGGGCCGATCTAACCGCTTTTCCGAATGCGGAGTGGCGCTGGTATCTTCGTTCCATCCCCTCCTCCAATACCAATCTCATCCCTTCGTTATAGGCATAGATGAGATTGACTGGAGGTGTGGCGAAGTACTTTCCTGGATCGTTCATAATTGGAATCCAATTATAGATATCACAATAATAAGCAGGAACTCGTTCCATTTTGGCACGTGCAGCTAAAGCTGTTTGGTTAAGGGCAACGATGGCTAGACCAGGCGGTACGCCAATTGCTTTTTGTGAACCTGTTAATATGACATCGATTTTCCCATCAGACCCATGATATTGCCTACTCATATCTTCTTCCATTGCGGCAGTCGCACAAACACCATCGAGAATGACGAGTGCTCCATTTTTTTTAATAATCGGCACAAGTACATCTAAATTAGCAGCTACTCCTGTCGACGTATCTGCGTGGGTAATTGTAACCGCCTTAAAATTGCCATTCACTAATTTCGCTTCGACATCACTTGGGGATACCTGAGTACCCCATTCTGCCTGGAGTACTTCTACTTCAATGTCATATGCTTTTCCTAATTTAATGAAACGATCACCGAAATAACCTTGACTGATCACTAAAAGTTTTTCCCCAGCGGCAACTGTATTGACAAGCGCCATTTCCATAGCTACGGTTCCAGAGCCGGAAATAACAAACACTTCACCATCTGTTTTTAGCATTTCTTTTGTTTTCTCGATCGCATTTTTGTAGATAGCGACAAATCTCGAGTCTGTGTGTCCCCTAGTTTCCTGTGCAATAGCATCATAAATTGAATCAACTACCGGCGTTGGCCCGGGTATTAGCAGCATCTCTTGATTACGCATTTTCCCATCCCCCTAATTAGCAACCTGTTTCTCCATAAATATATTTCTATACTCATCGATTTAAACCTTTATCTCAATTTTGACTAATTGGTGAATTTTCTCAAAAGGGACAAAGCCATTAATCGAGGGCACTAACCTGTTCTGATTCATTTTAGAATTCTCCATCGCGTTATTTTTATTGATTATAGAAAGGGGAGCAAACGAATTCAATAAAGCTGTAACAAAACCTCCCACGAATTCGTGTAACGAAAAAGACCAGAGAGAGATTAATTGTCTCTTCTGGTCCTTTTCGTATGGTTTAGTGGCCGTCGACTACTTCTTTTAATATTTCATACGAACGTTTTTGTTTTTCAGTGTCAAAAATATACGATACGGCCATGAGTTCATCGACATGATAATAGTCCTGGAACTTAGTCAACTGTTGGCGGACTGTTTCCTTGCTCCCTATCAACGTCACACTTTGCTTCGATGCCGCCATTTCTTTTTCCATTGGGCTCCAAAGCTCATCCAAGTTTTCAACGGGTGGTTGTAGCGGATTTTGTGTACCACGAACAACATTTAGGAAAAACTGTTGCATCGTTGTCGATAAAAATTGTGCCTCCTCATCCGTTTCGGCCGCAATAACATTTAAACAAACCATCATATATGGTTTATCCAAATATTCAGAAGGCTGGAAACGACTCCGATAGATTGAGATTGCTTCTTCCATATATCTTGGTGCAAAGTGGGACGCAAATACATAAGGAAGACCCAAGCTTGCCGCCAAATACGCTGAATCAGTGGAAGAACCGAGTATATATATCGGAATATTCGTGTCAACGCCAGGATAGGCTTTCACATAGCTTTGCTGATCTGCTGGGCCAAAATACGTAAGTAAGGCTTGGACATCATTTGGGAAAGTATAAACTGGATCATTTTTCGATCGTCTTAGGGCACTTGCCGTCATCATATCTGTTCCAGGTGCACGGCCCAGACCGAGGTCCACACGATTTGGGTAAATCGTGGCCATAGTACCGAATTGTTCAGCCACTACTAGCGGTGAGTGATTGGGCAGCATGATCCCACCTGATCCAACATGAATGGTACTCGTATGTTCTAATACATGTTTTATTAATATGGATGTAGCTGAACTGACAAGGGTAGCTGTATTATGATGTTCTGCGATCCAATAGCGTTGATAGCCCATTTTCTCGACTGCTTGGGCAAGGTCGACCATTGACTCGATCGCTTGGCTTGGGTTTTGTCCCTTCCGAATCGGAGCTAAATTCAAAACAGATACAGGTATATTAATTGTTGCCATATTTATAATTCCTTTCCTTAGAGAGATTACTACTATAGTAACAATAGGAAGGCATAAATCAAAAATAAATGCTTAGCAGGGAAAGGGTGTCAGGCACCATGTGAATTTTTCACATGGTGCCTGACACCCTTTTCTTTCCGAAACATTATTATTGTAATAATAATAAGTGACTTTTATGTACTTAAGTACAAGAACAAGCAGCTTTATTTTAATAACTCTCTCAGCTCATCAGTCATTTTTTCCACTAATTCAGGTCTGCCATGAAACTGGGCTGGAGTATTTTGAAACAATTGAATACGCCAGTTCCCGTCTCCTTTTACAACAACAAGCGTATGATGTGTGTTCACGTTAGGGTTAATGTCTGATTGTTTTGGTGGCACCATTCCTGCAATTGCCCGCAAAATAGCGATCTCTGAAGTTAGAAAACGTACATCCTTCACTTTACTTACAAACCGTGCCGTTGGATGGTGTTCAAAAATTGGCTGTAGGTGTGAAAATATTTCTTGTATGCCAATAGATTGACTTCCATCAAATCCGATACTCTCGCCATCATCCGTAAATAACTTTGCCATCCCCTCTGCACTGCGTTCATTCCACGCCTCCAAAAGCTTTTTATAAACTGCTTGTACTTCTTTAGAATCAGAATTCATCATAATTTAATAACTCCTCTCATGGCTTTGATATTATCGTAAAACAATCCATTCCTTCTTTTCAACTTTGAGGTCAGGTTCTCACAAATAAAAAAGGACCTTCTCCCACTCCATTAAAAGATGTAGGTGAAGGTCCATTATTTAATTTAGAGCAAACTGAGCAAATTTTTCCGAAAATGACGTTTCTTGTTGTATTTGCATTTCTTGTTGTACTTTGATTTCAGTTTTTCTACTCACTTCAAATGTTTTTAATCTCTGTGCCGTGATGTTTTTATCCATAAGGGCTTCGGTTAAGATCGGCGCTAGCACATGAGCGTCCTTCATCCCACAATTAATGCCGATTGCACCTGTAGGAGTCATTGTGTGCGCTGCATCTCCGATGATGATTAATCCGTCCTTTACCCACGTTTCAGAACGGGAGCTTTGTACCTTTAAGGGAACAAAGTTCTTCCAGGTACTTAGATGCTGTAAGACCAACTCTTTCAATTCCGGAAAGCTTTCGATCAATGGTTCAAGAAATGGCTGTAATGATTGTTTTCTTAATGAAGGAAAGGATCCTTCTTCAATATTCCAGCCAATTTGGATGAATCCTCCCGTCTGTGTGAACAAGGCAAGCTGATGTCCATTGACATGCACCATTCTTGTTGTTGGCTCCCATCCTGCAGGAGCGGGAATTTTGGCCCACAATACGTCATATCCATGCGTCATCTCGACCGTTGGTATCTTTGCAAGCTTTCTGACAGTTGAAAAGCGGCCATCCGCACCAACGACAACGGAACTTGAAATCATTATTTCATGACCGTCCTTTATTGCTTTCACACCAGTATAGACTCCCTGCTCATCCTGCATTAATTCGGTTACTGTTGTGTTAAAAAGAAGACGGTAGTTTTTATATTGGTCTGATTCTTGGTTGATTGCACTCAGTAAATTAGCTTGAGGAACATGAATTCCTACGTGATCCTCATCCGTTAAAGGGATAATTGTTTGGACGATATGTTTGCCAGCAAAGAATTCAACTTTTTTCATTTTAAGTATGCCTAGCTCTTCTATCTTTTCAAACAATTGATGTGCTTTTAAAATGGCTTCTGTTTCAGAATTTATATGTTCACCTCTAAATTTCCGATTAACTCCAGTAGAACGTTCTATTAAAATAGTTGATACACCGTTTTTAGCCAATAAAAACCCTAGTAATGTCCCTGCTGGTCCGCCACCCACAATACAAACATCTGCCTGCAGCTTCAATTTATTCACCTTCTGGTAATATTTATTTATGAAAAAATTATCTTCAAAAGTTTTCTTATAAGAAAAAAAGTTAATTATAGAATAACAAATTTGTCGTATTTGGTCAATCTAAAAAAAGGTCAGGCCCGCACAACTATGGATGTTGTGGGGACTGACCTTTTATTCAGTAACCGCTAATTTTTCCAATTCAATAATTTTTTTAAGATATTCATATTCATAGTTTTCGAGAATATCAATTTCATTGTTGGTGGCAAGTAGAACTTGATTTCGACACTTGGATATTCTTTGAATCATCGGGTGTATGGTTAGGCTCGATAAATGAACAAAATCATATAAGTCTGTTAAACAAACCGGCAGTTTATATCCCTTATTGCTGCTGGCAATTAACAGCCCACTATCACGAAGTTTGGAAACGATGTTCGATCTAAAGTAATGATGATTAATTTTGTTCACTCTGATTGCATTTAAATTATCTAAAATTTCTTGGGTATAGACATATTCATTAGGATTTTCTCGCAGATTAAATAACAGGAACTTGAGTAAATCTATCCTAATTTTTTCATCCGCATCCTCACTCTTTTTATTCTTTTCAAGGTATTGAAGGGCCAAATTAACCGATTGTTTAAAAATAACCTCATCAAATTGAGAGTCCTGATTCCTTGATATGTAATCATGTAAATAGTTTTTATAGTTTTGCGGCCATAAATTAATGGCGATGATTTTCTTTTTGATGATTTTATGAAAAAGCGGATAATGTTCCGAGTACTGGGTTTGATCATAACCTTTTGCAATCGTCCCAGCGATTAAATTAGCCAGTTGAAGAATTATTTCTGATTTACTGTGATTAAACCCAAAGGTGGAATAATTAAATAAATCTGGAACACTTTTTTCTGCTATATACGTTTTAAATTCAGTCATGAATTCTTTCGTTCCTTGTTCCACTAACACAAGATCCAGTTGGTCAAACGTTCGATTTAAGTCATCATAGATTAACCGATTCATAAATTTGATAAACGTCTTTTCAAACGTGATGCCGCTATCTTCTCTAATTTTTCTTTTATCGACGACATAAGCATAAATATTGAACGGTAAATCCTTTAGTTCATTTAATAGTTGAATTCTTAGATGAGGGTTATCAATTTTATCAGTATGCATTTCGTCGGTTTGAAAGTATTTTTGTCTCACCTTTTCAACTTCCTGTTCTAACAACTCTTTATTTGACTCTTTTGCTAGAATAGAAACGATAATAAAGTGGGTCGAAACATCTTTATTTTCAAAATCAAAACTATAATCACCAGATTCATCAATAAACGCGAATTGGATATCGTTCATTCTCCCACCTCACCCAAAAATTCTTTCTTTAGGTACTTATTTCAACAAAATATGATCTAAAACCTTCAAAAGTTAATTTTCCCCTTATTAAATTCATTGATTAGCACGATAAACCGCAAGTACAGCGATTTTTTCCAAAAACAAACGAATAAGCAGATGGAAATTCTTGATTTACCCGCTGGACCTCATGGGCAAATTCCTGTTCATTTTTAGGAACATTTGATAAGGAATCGGCTTTTTTCTGATTATCAATATGAGCGCCTGGTGCAACAAAGCTGCCAGGCCTTAGCGTTACTCCACCAGTAACAACTGCCCCCGAGGCGATGAAACTTCCTTCTCCGACCTGGGCATGATAAACAATTGCCTTAAAACCGATAAATACCTTTTTATCAATCTGACAGGGACCATGGATCAATGCTCCGTGGGCACAGGATACCTCATCGCCGATATAGACTGAATATTTCCTATTATTAACCTCTACATGTTTGTTTTTTAAGCCATGAAGGATTACTCCCTCCTGCAAATTACAGTTGCTTCCGATAAAGAAAGGCGTCCCTTCATCTGCGCGGATACTGACGAAGGGACCGACATACGTATTATTCCGAATCGTAACGTCGCCGACAATATAGGTAAAAGGGCTTAAAAATGCCGTTTTATTTATTTTTGGAAAAATTGGTGTGGGATTTACGGAAGTTACCGGATTCGAACCTACAAAGTAACTATAAATATTAAAAGGACCATTTACATTATTGAGATAATGCCACAAAATAAATTCCCCTTTCAAATAACGGGATTTTTAATTATTCATACTACATATACGTAGGTTTTTCTAAATTAGTACCCAACCAGATCAGGATCAATTTTTCAAATGGAACGGATGGGTACTTCTTTTAGTGAACAAAAAGACAGTGATTCCTAAATCACTGCCCTTTTATGATTATTCTTTTGTTAGGTTTACAGGATGATCATCCTGTTTATTCATTTCTTTTTCTAACTGCTCCACCCGTGCATCAATTGTACTTTGGAAGTAGGAATGGTTTACCTTGTGTTCTAATCGTTCCAGATAGTTTTCAATATCCTTAAACTTTGATGTAAATTGGTCCGAATATGAATTTGACTCTGATACCTGATTTATTTTAATATTAGCCCGTGTTACATTTTCCCGGCCCATTAATTCCATCCGTCGAAGATGCATATCCTTTAACTTTTGCTTCATTTCTTCATGCTTTCTTTCTAATTCAGTTAACTGCTCAGTCACTTGTGCAAGAGAAGCATTCAGGCGCTCTGCACGCTCTATATATTGTTGATGCTCCGCTGAAGCAAATTGATAAAGCTCTGTTTCTCCTGCTTTTGAAGCAATCTCTGCCTGGTACTTTCTTTTTTCTGCTCGCTCAGTTGATTGATGATATTCTCTTGTAAATTCTTCCTTTAAGCTAGATTGACGTTCGATAAGCTTGCCAACCTTCTCCGTCTCCTGCTCACATTGGCGAAGGTATTGATTGAGCAAATCAATCGGATTTTGTTTTTCTTTATGTTGACGCGTTTCATTCAAATCAGCAATAATGAGATCTTTAATTTTAGTTAATAAGTTTGCCATTGTTCACTTTTCCCCTTTTAAATTAATTTTTTTTTAATTCATTCCATTGTTTATCAAAATTTTCAAATGGATCGGATTCCTTGTTCACAGGCGGCTTTTTGTTTTTATTCCACTGTTTATAAACAAGGAACAGTACATAAGCTGCTCCGACTCCGATGAGTGCTGGAATATGGTGGATGGTTGCTGAAAGTACAATTAAGCCGATGATGACTAACCCAATTTTCCAACCTGTTGATTCCGCCTTCAAAAATTGTTTATAGATGAAGTAAAGAATCGCTAGACTTACGAGTAACCCTATAATCGGACCAATTGTTTTAAGTAAGATGACCGCTGCTAGTCCGCCGGCTAAAAGTAAACCAAATTTTTTCATGTTATTTTCCTCCTTCGTTCTTTATCTTGATTTCATCTTACCTTTTTTCAATCCTTTTCATAATTGCGCTTGAGCTTGATTTTTCCCTCAGACTTAAGACGTAGATGCAATCGGACTGCTTAGTATTGAATATATTTAAGGAACAACGTAATTCACAAAAAAAATCAAAAAGGTCAAACTTTCCATTCTCTATCTATCTGTTATAATTAAATTATCCCAATCCAACCATTTTATGGTGTAATACTAAAAAGCATTTGCCGTCAGGTAGATTCTTTTTTATATAATCCATTTTCAGGAGGTTATCTATGTATAAAATCAAAAATAAAGAAAAGCTATTCATTTACACAGGACCAGATGGTTCAGGGAGAAAAACGGTTGCCAAAATGGTTGCGACCGCGTTTGATATGGAAACGGTGCTCTCTTACACGACTCGATCTCCTCGTCATTACGAAAAAAATGGGGAAGACTACCATTTTATTAACGATGAAACGTTCAAAAAAATGCAAGAGAACCAGGAATTTCTTGAAAGCGTTGACATCGATGGAATACACTATGGCATTCGCGAAGAGGATATTGTTAAGGCATTTGAATCCCATACCCTTGTCTACCTAACATTAAATCCTGAGGGAACAGAAAAATTAAAGAAAATGTATGGTGATCGTGTCATGCGCTTTTTCATTTATGCCGACCGCGATACGGTTATTAAGAGACAAAAGGAACGCAAAGATAATGATCAAGACATTGCCCGCCATATGGCCCATTATGATGAAACCATGAACTATAAAAACAGTTGTGAACATGCCTTTGAAAATTATGATTCGCCTCAAGTTTCCTACCAAATAAGTGAAGTCATTGAAGGTTTCCTTGAAAGAGGTTTCATAGTTACTGATTAAGCAGAAATAATAAAGTGTCAGGCATATTGGGTGCCTGACACTTTATTTCAATTCACTGGTTTGTTAACTTTTCAAGTTCTTTAAAAACCGCTTCATAATCTTCTTTTTTATCAGCTTTAAATGAGGTGTTTATGTAGGTTATCACGCCAGTTTTACCCACCACAAAGACTGAACGAATCGCCGTTCCGCCTTTTTCGTTAAGTACATAGTAACTTTTTACCGTTTGTTTAAACCAATCTGACAATAAAGGATATGGCAGGGTTCCCATACTCGCTGCAAAAACTCTATGGGAGTGGATATGATCCACACTAATAGCTAGTACTTCAGCATCTAATTGCATTGCTCGAATCGTTTGTAATCCTCTTTCCAAGAGGATATTTCCTTAATTCAGCCGGGTGTAAAATCCATTCCATAAAAGGCAACAACTATGTTTTGCTTCCCTCGATAATCAGATAAGGCAATCTTTTCTGTTGTCGTCGCCGATAATGAAAAGTCTGGGGCCATCTCGCCAATATTCAAAGACGCTTCCAAGATCTATTCCTCCTTTCTAGTCTAACTAAGAAATTCCGTTCAGTACCCTCATAAATTATTTACCTTTATTGCTGGCTGGGTCCTGAATTGGAACATGCTTTGGTCGATTTGGATAGGAAGCCTTCCCTTCATCTGGACCTGTAAGGTCATTTCTCTGGTCTAGAACTTTCCCAGTATATTCAATTGGATTATTCTTTGGCATTATCTCACCTCCAGTAAAAGGGGATGCACTATGATCGTCCGTTAGCTCTTCTTGTTTTGAAATTTTAGTTTCTGCTCTGCCTCACTCATGTTTGGATTACTTCTGGGCTGACTTTTGCTTAACGCCTTCTTTAATTCAATATTGGCATCATTATCCGTATTATACTTCTGGTCCATACTTCCCCTCCTTTTTGTTACTTATTATGAACCTTATTTGTAGGTTCATTCGTTCGTTATTTTTTACATAACGGAAAAAGCTTAATAAAAAAGAACGCTAATAAACAAAGAAATTTGTTCCTAAGCGTTCTCTGCTGTTTTATTAATAAATATAATCGGTGCCATCCATCCGCTAATAAGCGCACCCGGTAATAGTGCTATTCCTGCCTCAACGGCCGTAAATTCCCGCATCCGCTGCAAAAATAGAGGAATGATGGTCTCTGCCCCAATGAGTCCCATAAAGCTAATCATTCCAATTATTATCACCTCCGTTTGTTAATTAATAATTTAATTTTTCTGAATTTATCATTTAACTACTTTTATCACAAAAAAAAATCGAGTAGAGACTTAGTCCCTCACTCGAATTTTGTACTTATCATTTTTTCTTTTCACTTAAGTTTTTTCTGGCTTATTTTACATTTAGGGGTTTATATCAAACTATTATGTAAACCTGGTGGGTCAACTTTTCGACTTCTTAATTTTGTAATTTTTATGGTTTACAATGGTAGTAAGTGGTTCATCCTTATCTTTCGAATAACCATATTGGACCATAACAGAATTTTCCCTAATACCAGAAACGACACCTTCATGATTTTTCCCTTCACGACTAAAGGAAATAACATCGCCAATATTTGCCGTAGCCATTCCATCACCTCGACTTTATATTAACCAATAATTCCCGAAAAAATACTTTCCATCTGTAAGGAAAATGATCAGAAAAAAAGCCTTTGAAGGGTCAAAGGCTTCGCTTTATCAGAACAATTAAAGGACGATCGTACTTTCTAAAATAAGTTTATTTATGGTTTTCCTAAATCCCCAAATAATGTCCGAGAGCATTTCTAATTCAATATCTATTTCTCTAATGTCCCAATAATGTTCGTTTTTTCGGTGGTAGGTAAACTTTCCATCAGGATACTTCATAATCGTAAGCGTTCCATTCGGACTGACTGTATTTAAGGTAAGAAAATATTTCGTCCCATCCCAATTAGCATACTTATCAAAATGATTTAGAAATCCAGTAATTTCGCTACTTCTCAAAATCATCACCAGTCACCCCTTAACTTTTAATCGATAAAAACGATTCGTGAAAAAGGAACGTGAGGATTTAAAAAAAAATAAATCCTCCATTAAGTTATTGTTTTCATTATAGAAGATAAAAAAGTTAATTCAACGATCATGGCAAATATCCAAACATCCTTTCGTGTAACATGGTGTCAGGCACCAACATAAATTTGGAAACACATTTTCGGATTAAAATCTGCTATAGTAGTTTTATGATGGAATGGAAAGGAAATATGACAAATATGAAATGTATTTCAATCGATTTAGATGGTACCTTATTAAACTCTCAGCATGAAATAAGCGTGGAGAATGTGAAGGCCTTAAACGAATTGAAGGACTCAGGCCACTGCCTTATTTTGAACACAGGTCGTGCTTACGCTGATGTCATTAAATTAAAAGCCGTTCAAAATATGGAGATTCCGATTTTTTGTATCAATGGTTCCGTTTTATATTCAGAAACGAGAGAAATGCTGTACGAGGCTACATTAACAGTTTCAACCTATAAAAGTATTTTTACGATATTAAAAGAACTCGGCGTTGGTATTTTGGTTTACACCAATTATGGCGGTTTTCCCTCGACATTGCCTCCATTGCATGGGAAAAGTAAACAAGAGCTCGATACCCTTTTTCAAGAATTCAATTATGATGAAATTCTTGAAAAAGACAATCTAAAAATCTATAAACTTATTGCCTTGGTACACCCGGAGCAAATAGAAATGATAGCGGAGGTTAAAGCGGCATTAGCAGGGAAATTTGATATTTCGATCGCTTCCTCATTTCCAAATAATGTAGAAATCACTTCAAACGAAGCACATAAAGGAAAAGCTCTATTACGTTACCAAAAAATGTTGAATCTTTCTTTTGATGAAATAATCGCTTTTGGGGATGGCGGCAATGACCTTGCCCAGTTTGAAGTAGCCACCACTTCAGTTGCCATGGGAAATGCCCCTGTCCATGTTCAGCAAAAAGCCGATATCATCACAAAGACTAATGACGAAGATGGATTTGCCTATGCTGTTCGAGAGCTTTTACAATTATTGAACACAGAAGAGCAACGATCTATATTAAACAACTGAAATTTTTCTGCTTAAACAACTGCGTCACCTCAAAATGAGGGATGCAGTTGTTTGTCGTTTAATTTTTATATAGTCTGTAAGGCACGTCCAGTCATTTAAAACCAAGGACTGCATACCCTTCTTACTAAGGGGGGATTTTCATTAACAGAGAATTTTCGAATAAAACTTCTTCCAAATCTTCCGTTGTTTTTGGAATCATTTTTGGTGTTATAGGGATTGGATTCATGTTTCTCAATATTTGGATCGGTTCGATTTTCTTTGTGATTGGAGTTGTCATTTTTTTGTGGATGCGATACTTTGGCAACGACACCACCGTTTCCTGTCGTGAAAAAGGGTTCACTGTCACAATCATTAATAAGCGAAAAGGAATCTTTGTAAACGACTACGCCTGGGAGCAAGTTACCGAAACCCACTATTACGAAAGAGAATCTGCAGGTGAAAATAACACAACAACACGTTATTTTCAGGTAAAAACCGAAAATGGTGTCGCCTTTAATTTATATGAAATGAAGAATTTTTATGAATTAATAGAAATATTCAATCAAAATACTGTCCACTTGCCTTACTTTTGGGAAAAGCCAACAGGAACCTTAAAAACACGTTATCAAAAACAAACCCGAGTTACTTCTTAACTTATTGAACCTTCACCTTAAATATTCATCCTATATGAACTTATAAAGGAATTATAGTTTGTAATTTTCTATCAATTTAAAAAGATTAGGGATTGGAAGGAATGTATGCTATACTTTGTTTACCATTTACTTTACGTTTTCATAAGACCGCCCTACTCAACTGCAGAGTAGGGTTTTTTATTTGACCAAATTTTACCAACAAAAAAAGACTCCCATAAAGAGAGTCTTTTTATATTTTGGGTCTTATTATGCTTTACGAACGTTAGTAGCTTGGGGTCCACGTTGACCTTGTTCTACTTCAAATGTTACAGCTTGACCTTCGTCTAAAGATTTGAAACCTTCGCTTTGGATAGCTGAGAAGTGTACGAATACATCGTCTCCTGCTTCGCGTTCGATGAATCCGAATCCTTTTTCTGCATTAAACCATTTCACTTTACCTTGTTCCATTTGTTGTTTCCTCCTCGTGTGCTGTGCACACATTGTGTTACTATCCTTGCTCAGATCTTCAAGACAGAAAGTTTAGCACTTATTATCCTACCGACTAACAAAAATAATTCTTCCTTACTATAACAGAGATTAGTAAGGAATGCAAATAGGTATTTAGGATTAATTTTATTTTTTGATGTTTTTACAATGCTATAAGGCACTTTCAGTCTTATTCTTTACGCGGTGTGCGGAGAAATTCTGCACACTGACAAAAATCCCTGTTATTAAGATGGTAACCAAAACAGGCAGCAGCCAGCCGAGCCCCTTGTTATAAAAAGGCAATACTCGATCATAATACGAAACAATCTGCGCTAGCCACCTAAAATAATCGATGCCAACCAGATCGCAGAATGTTTTAAGCCCATCGATAATACTGATCATAAAGGTAACTGAAATGGCAGATACATAAACAATCTGTGAATGGTTAAACAGCTTGGACAAAAAAGTCAGCAGCATTAAGGCAATCGACAATGGATATAAAAACATTAATACAGGTATGGAAAAATTAATGATATTCGCTAAACCAAAGTTTGCGATAACAAACGAAATGAGCGAAAAGAAAAGCACCCACATTTTGTAACTGATTTTCGGTACCAGTGTATGGAAGTATTCGCCGCAAGCTGTCATCAAGCCGATGCTCGTTGTTAGACAAGCGAGTAAGATAATAACCGACAACATAACCGTACCAAATGTTCCAAAATAATAGGAAGATGCCTTCCCCAGAACAGGACCTCCAGTATCAAAAAGTCCGAACACGCTTGTGCTTGACGCCCCTAAATAAGCAACGCCAACGTAGATGATTCCAAGAAAAATGGTCGCAATCAGTCCAGACTTAGCTGATGCTATAAGGATACCTCGTGTAGACGTTACACCCATCGAACGAATTGAATTGATAACGATGATCCCAAATACAAGCGATGCAAGTGCATCCATTGTGTTATAACCTTCCATAAATCCTTTCATGAACGCCCCGTTTGCATATGTTGCTTGTGGTGCCTCAATTGAACCGAGTGGCTTGACAATAACCATTACTAATAAGATAAAAATTAAAATGATAATAGCAGGAGATAAGATTTTCCCCACACGGTCCACAAGCTTTGCTGGGTTTAATGAAAACCACAAGGTCACAATATAAAACAAACCAGTGAATACAAATAATCCAATTTGACCAAAACTTTCACTTAAAAACGGTGAGATCCCAATATCATAGGCTACTGCGCCCGTCCTAGGTGCGGCAAAAAATGGCCCAATCGTCAAATAAAGAATCGATGTGAAAATAACCCCATATAGCGGGTGGACCCTGCTTGCCAGCTCCTCTAAGTTCTTGCTCCCCGAGAACCCGATTGCCAGGATTCCAAGAAACGGAAGCCCAATTCCGGTAATTAAAAAGCCTGTCACCGCCATCCACACATTTGACCCTGCATTTTGACCAAGTGCTGCTGGAAAAATTAAATTCCCTGCCCCGAAAAACAAGGCAAACAACATTACTCCTATAACGAAATACCTTGAAAATGGTAATTTATTTTGCATATTAGCTACTCCCGCCTAGATGTTCTCTTCCTAAATAATTAATTCTAAAAAAATTTATATAATGATATATTCCGAGAATAATATTACTATCCTCTTGAGAAAAATTCAACCTATTTTTGAGATTAGTTTGATAATTTCGAAAGAAGATATGTTTATTTTTCAACCTATTTAATAAGCTTTTGGTAAATAGTTGTGAAAATGATATATTTTTCATTTTTCTCATCAATACTTTTCTAGAAAAATAATTACCATAATTGTTGCACACCATTTTCATCTATACAAAAAATTGCCGTATATATAGGAAACTCCCTATATAAACGGCAATCTTCAACTTGTTTGTTTTTTCTATTTTTTCTTTAATTCCTCTAATAATGGAAATAGTTCTTCCAAATGGGTAATCTCATAAGTAGGGATAACTTCATTTCTGGCTTTGTCATGACGGTTAATCCAAACCGTTTTGATTCCTGCCCGATTCGCTCCTAGAATGTCTGTCATTAAATTATCCCCCACCATAAGGACCTCATCCTTTTGAACCGACATAAGCGAGAGTGCGTGTTCAAAAATGGTCGGATCAGGCTTCCCTCTGCCGAAATCCCCTGAAATAACAATTTGATCAAAATATGGAACCAGTTCAGGTGTTATGGTTAGTTTTGTTTTTTGTAGATCGGGTGAACCATTTGTTAACAGCAACAACTGGTAATTCTTTTTTAACGTATCAAGAATTTTAAATGATTCCTCATAGACAAACGGCAGGTTTCTGCGCTCTTGCGGGAACCGTTCCGCTAACTCGAATCCAAAATCGGTGTCATCCACGCCCAATGATTTCAAACCAGCTGTCCAAGCGTCCTTTCGATAGGTAGGAACCATTTCCTTCATCTTTTTAAAATCATCCTGATCATCTAAAAAATTACCCCATAACCCTTCAAACGGATTAATCCCAATCATTTGCGTAAAAGGGTAAAATTCATAGGAAGTATAAATGTTCCTTGCTGCCTCTCGAACGGCCTCTTCGAGTTGGTCCGCATCGACCCCATACCGTTCCTCAGCTACTCTACACGTAGCAGCAAAAGCCTCCTTCACACTTTTTTGATCCCAAAGCAGTGTATCATCTAAATCAAAAAAAATCGCTTTAATCATCGTAACCTTCCCCTTGTATAAAAGATATTTTTACTAGTTTACCATTTTAATAATTGAAAATATATAATTGTTAATTTTTTATTCATTTATTAGGGAAGGGAACCGATAATCGAGTGTTACAAGCATCAAGATATTTTCTTAGGAAGATACGGTTAACACATTGTTTTTGGATCCAATATCATGAATCGACGGGTCGACTGTTACATTATTTCCCACAACCATTAAATGCCCATCGGGATCCTTCGAAACAATGATGACACCATTCTTGACTACCGTTTGGCTGCCAATGACCGCATTTTCAATCCATGCGTTCTCTTCAATAATGGTATTTGGCAAGATGACTGTGTTTTTAATTCGCGCCCCCTTTCCGATCTTCACACCGCTATACACAACGGACTTTTCGATCGTACCGTAAATTTCACAGCCTTCACTCAGTAAACATTGGTGAACCTTAGCCGACTCATCCACAAATAACGGGGGCGCATTACTTTCGACGGTATGGATTCTCCATTCAGGATTCTGGAGGAAGAGGTTACTTTCCCTATGCAAAAGATCTAAATTGGCATCCCAGTAACTACGAACGGTGCCTACATCCTTCCAATAGTTATTGAAATAATAGGCAAATAACTCCATTCCTGCACTTAGCATCGAAGGAATAATATCCTTGCCAAAATCGCGATGAGTAAATTCTTTTTGCTCCTCTTGTAGCAAGTATTCTTTTAAAACAGACCATTTGAAAATATATATACCCATCGATGCTAAATTCGTGGTCGGATTTTCCGGTTTTTCTTCGAAATCGATAATTTTATAGCTTTCATCATCAATTTTTACGAGACCAAAGCGGCTCGCGTCTTCCCACGGAACTTCTACGACAGCCATGGTACAGTCCGCTTTTGTTTCAATATGCTGCTCAAGCATCAAAGAATAATCCATTTTATAGATTTGGTCAGCAGATAGAATGAGCACATGCTCAGGTTTATGCTGCTCAATAAATTCAATATTTTGAAAGACAGCATGTGATGTCCCTTCATACCATTCTACCCCAGAGTTACTGTGCTGAAATGGCGGGAGAATCGTTAGGCCCCCATATCGATTATACAAGTTCCAATAATTGCAATGGCCAAGATGTGAATGCAAAACATAAGGTCTGTATTGCGTTAAATTCCAACGTTCTCAATTCCGGAATTCTTGCAGTTACTTAAGGCAAAATCAATGATTCGGTATTTCCCACCAAATGGTACTGCTGGTTTAACTAGTGATTTTGTTAGCAGGTTTAATCTTGTTCCCCTTCCTCCAGCCAATAGCAAAGCAACCCATTTTTGTTTCATTGTTTCCCTCCTCGTAAAATTTTTTTGAATGAGTCTGTCATTGGAACTTCTTATACTCTTATTATCTCCGTTTTCTTCCATTTTTCCGGTTAACCTGTTACAACTTTGTGAAATTGCCCTGCTTTTTTATCGACACTAAGAGTGACGCAACTCTGTATTTGTCTCGAATTGTCGTAAATTCAAACAATGAAAATATGACCAATCTATAAAAAAACTGCCATTTCTCGACGATTGATCTCATCGGTGAATGACAGTTTTTATATATTATTCTAGAATTCGTTTTTCCCCTTCAATTGCTTTGATTGGGTCAATATTTTGCGTGAATTCAAGGGTGCCAATGTACTTCCCGTCCTCATCCCGAACAGCAAAATAACGGATATAGACATACTTATCCTTGAACTTAATCCAAAATTCCTCAGACTCTTTTTTGCCGGACTTAAAATCTGCCAACAGTTCCTCTACGACATGGACACTTCTAGGCGGGTGGCAGTTTTGAACGGTACGACCAATAATTGCTTTCGTCCGCGCAAAAATTCTTTCTTCTCCGTGTGAAAAATACCGAACCACATCATCTTGGTCAATGAAGGTGATGTCAACGGGTAAATGGTTTAATAAGAGCTCTAGCTGTTTTAAGGAAAGAATACCGGTTTCCATCTTAATATAGCCTTCAGAGATTGCCTGTTCATCTAGTGCTTTTCTTTCAGGCTTCCATTCTGCTGCAGGAGCGATCAGACAAAAGCCAATTTCATCACTTTCATGGGCAATTTTGACCCATTCATCTTCTGTTAAATTCTTCAAAGCCATGGGGAAGAGAATGTTTTCTTCTTTATAAATCATTCCTGCTACTTGTTCAATCACATAATTTAAAACTCCGATAACAGCCTGCTTGTCGCCGTGATAATGGGCAAGCTTTTGCCTGCCATCCTTAATCGAATCCCGGATAAAATCATCGATTCTCCACATATTTGTCGTTGGGCCGAAAATCCCGTACTTTTCTAAATAAGGAAAAATCAAATTCTCTTTACGGCTATAATGCTTATCAATATCAAGCAAGAGATTAATATCTTCGATTAGCTTATAGATATTTTCAGCTGAATCTCCTTTGTCAAACTCCTCTAAATGTACTTGAAGCTTGGTTGTTAACAGCTTATCAACCTCTTGATTTTCGAGTTTAAAGGTATGAACTGGATGACCTGCCTGGTCTTCAGGTCTTCCGTTTTGATGGTCTTCTTCTTTAATCGTTCCTTGAAAAATGGCTGAATGCTGGTTGTAGATATGCTTAAGTTCAGAAGCAGATATACTTCCCTCTTCGACAAAAACATGTTGTAACTGGGTTATTTCATCGATGGTTATTTTCCCGATAAACGCATCCAAATGTGCTTTGACCTCATCAAGATTTCGTCCATTATGAAGATCAATAAAAAGTTGTTTTAGTATCGCTACACGTTCTGTATATTCACTAGTTAATTGTTCACGGTTATTAATGATTTCACTCATATCAGGATTCTCCTTTACTGTTGCAAATTACTTTTGATATTTATTCTCATTAATAACTTAACACTTCCAAAACTGTTTGTTTGTGATTTACATCATTATTAACAAGGTAATTGAGAAAACTTTAAGGAAAATCTTTTTGACAGTTTATTAATTTCATGTTATATTTATCTCGAATTAAAGATAATTAGTTTAAAGATAATATTTCAAATTAGTTTAGAAGATACTTAATAAATAAGTCTATTTGAATATAAATAATCAAAATAGAGGATAAATTGGAGGATTCATTATGAATGGATTAAAAGGTATGCACCACGTAACAGCCATTACGAGCAGCGCAGAAAAAAACTATGAGTTTTTTACGTATGTATTAGGGATGCGCTTAGTTAAGAAAACCGTTAACCAAGATGATATTCAAACCTATCACTTATTTTTTGCCGATGATATTGGCAGTGCTGGAACCGATATGACCTTTTTCGACTTTCCTGGCATTCCTAAAGGGGTCCATGGTACCAATGAAATTTCAAAGACTTCCTTCCGTGTCCCAACTGATGCGGCGATCGAATATTGGGTGAAACGCTTTGACCGTTTAGAGGTAAAACATACAGGAATTAAAGAGCAATTTGGTAAAAAAACACTGTCGTTTGTTGATTTTGATGACCAGCAATACCAATTGATTTCAGATGAAAATAATGAAGGTGTTGCAGCCGGTACTCCTTGGCAAAAAGGGCCGATTCCTTTAGACTATGCGATTACTGGATTAGGCCCGATCTTTGTTCGTGTCGCTAATTTTGATTACTTTAAAGAAATGATGGAAAAAGTTCTTCTATTTAAAGAGATTGCGCAAGAAGGAGCGTTTCATTTATTTGAAGTAGGTGAAGGCGGAAATGGCGCTCAGGTAGTAGTCGAATATAATGCGGTTCTTCCTCAGGCACGCCAAGGATTTGGGACGGTACATCATGCGGCATTCCGTGTCGACGATCGTTCCGTTCTAGAAGAATGGATTGGGCATATGGAGAGCTTTGGATTCCAAACATCCGGATTCGTCGATCGCTACTTTTTCGGATCACTTTATACAAGAGTTGCACCACAGATTCTATTTGAATTTGCCACAGACGGCCCAGGATTTATGGGAGATGAGTCTTATGAAACATTAGGTGAAAAATTATCATTGCCGCCATTCCTAGAACCAAAACGGGAACAAATCGAGAAATTGGTTCGTCCGATTGATACCATAAGAAGTACAAAAGAATTCATTAAAGAATAATTCTTTTAAAAATAAACACACAAAGAGCGTGGCCGTGTGCCTCGCTCTTTGTTATTAACTAGAAAGGGTCAGTCCCCACTACTTTTAATCACCCTTTTTAATAAGTTTGTTCCCATCCCAAAACCATTTATTCTCTTTTTGAAATACCCCCCCAATCCACCAATCACGTTCCACAAATTCACAATGAACTTTTTGTCCAGTTAAAACATCTAATCCATGGGAAGTTAACCTTAGCTTTGCATTGGGTTCCGGATTTGGATAGTTGGGTAATGGATAATCACATTCCAACAATGGATATGGTCCATGCATCAGCCCGTTTAGCATGGCAGCAAAATAAAGATCACTTATCCCATCATTAATTCTTTGCATACTTATCGATTGAAATAATTCCCCAAACGAGCATGTATCTTTATAAAGATAGTTTAAAACTAAGGTTTCTACTTTATTTAGGCCTGTATGCACGGAGGGAAAGTAGCTTAAGTGTGATTGAAATGCCTGTTTTAAAAAAGGTAATTTTTCTTTTGATGAAGCCATCCATTTTTCAATATCTATCGGATTCTTAGATGTATATGCTCTCCAGCCAGTAATAGCTTCTATTATTTTTTCATCTGTTACTAGTTGTTTCTTTTGATAATAAAGTCCTTCCAATTGCTGAGATGATAATTGACCAAGCCCATAAAAGGGTTCTACCCCCTCATACTCATCAATAGTCACCAACCATAGGTTCATACACTCTTTTTTTGATAGTTCGTTTAGCAAATATATTAACATCGTTTGATCATAACGATCGTGCTCAAACCAGAGTACAATCTCTTTCTCTCTAGGGATTTCATCAAGGAATCGATTTTGATCCTTACAATTCCGAATAAATAACTCAGCAGGAATAGCCAATTTTTCTTCAAAAAAACGAGCCCTGCGATGGATCCAATTTTCCGCCGAAATATCTTCGGATAATGGACCAAAATCATACATTTCCCGCCAAACCAGAACATCTCCAGGAAGATTTCCTAGCTTACTACCCACTACATCCCCGTTTACAATGTGAATCATACCGATACCTCATTTCTTGTCATCCCTCGCATTAATCATAAATTTCAATAAGATTAACCAACAGACTTTGTACAATTTATGAATTTGACTTCATACCAAAGTAGAATCTAATACAAGCGTTTATCTATTTTAACATGAAAAAGTATATATCCTTCTAATATAAGCATAGACTAATATATTGCTATTTTAGGTAAGCATATTAGTTTAGTCATTTGCATATCGTTTTAAGACGGGAAAGGAGACGATTGAATATGTATAGTACCGAAGTAAACAAAAAAATTGAAAGTATTGCCCATCCTAAGGTCCAAAATATAATAAGAACATGTGTGGAACAAGGATGCGTGTTCAAACCTCATCCAAGTAACCCTAACTTAGTAAATTTATTTGATCCTGTACTCAGGAAAAATATTATTGGGGACATTAACCTTTTAAGTGAAAGAGGATATTTCACACTGGAAGTAGAAAATGGACGTTTTAAGACTTTTAGAAATGAAGTTATGGGATTGGATATAAATAAGGCTGATTTTGAAGATAAGGTATTAAGAAGATTGAAACGGTAGCCTTCGATATTTCAGGTGTGGAAAGGGCAATGATTTTTGAGGTCATTGCCCTTTTTTGTATATTTAAAACCAATAAAAAAGGACAACCTTAAATGGTTATCCTTCGTTTGCCTGGCAACGTCCTAC